>NZ_QSPN01000003.1:0-138540 GCF_003436455.1 Collinsella sp. TM05-37
CCGTAGTTGTTGGAGCAGTTGGAGATCGTGGTGCGCAGGCCGTAGGTGCGGGTCCATGCGCGCACGAGCATGTCGGAGCTGGCCTTGGTCGAGCTGTACGGCGAGGAGGGCTTATAGGGCGTCTCCTCGGTGAACTTGGCCGGGTCGTCGAGCGCCAGGTCGCCGTAGACCTCGTCGGTGGAGACGTGGTGGTAGCGGATGCCGTATTTCCTCACGGCCTCCAGCAGGCGGAAGGTGCCCTCCACGTTCGTGCGCAGGAACGGCTCCGGGTCGGCGATGGAGTTGTCGTTGTGGCTCTCGGCGGCGTAGTGCACGATGGCGTCGTGGCCGGGGACCAGCCTGTCCAGCAGCTCGGCGTCGCAGATGTCGCCCACGACGAGCTCGACCCTATCCTCGGGCAGCCCCGCGATGTTCTCGGGGTTGCCGGCGTAGGTCAGCTTGTCCAGGACGGTGACGTGCACCTCGGGGTGGTTGTTGACCACGTAGTGCACGAAGTTGCTGCCGATGAAGCCGCAGCCGCCCGTGACGATGATATTCTTGGGTTCGAAAATCTCAGACATGAAAATCCAATCTGAAGCATGTACAGCTTCTTTAGTATGCCGCAGGAAGTGACGCCGCGACGCTATTCAACAAAACTATCGGACATTTCGGCATGCGATAAGAGCCATAACCTTCGCAGAATTACCTCCTGTACAAAACGCCTCCGAAATGCAGTCTTTGTCGTAGTGAAAAACCGAATCCCCAGTTATTTCACGTAAGTACTTATAGAAGAAATCCTCCCAGCTTTTAAACTTCTCACTGTTTACAAAGGCTTCTGGGGTTTCCAAAACCGCCTTAACATCTAGCTCTGAAATTACGCCGGAGCTCAGTAGAAGCCACTCGAATGATTCGGGAAGACAAACCGTAACAGTATCGCGGTGAATGTCTTGCAGCTTAAGGACGCGGTCCGCATAGCACCCAAATGCCGCCCCGTCCGCGACAACAAACACGCGATCGTCGAGATGCTGATCCAACCAGCCCAAAATCGCGCTGTTCGTCATGGCCGAAGTACAGGTAAGCTCACTGTCAGCGAAATGCCGTTCAAAGAACTGGAAACCAGACTTACTGTCCTCGCATAGAAGGATAGAAAAGTCCTGTTTTGGCGCCGACCGGGAAATAGCATAACGATGATTCCCGCGATCTTGATAAACAGGGACGAAAGAATGGTATTTTCCGCTCGTCTTAATCTTGTAAATCTCATCCACGCTATACGGAAGATTGGGGAAATCAGCCCTTGAGATCAGCACGAAATAATTCGAGGAATACAGCACATGATGGGCAAACTCATCAGAATGGATCTCTTTTAAGCCCTCATCGACAAATACAATCGAGTCATGAACGGACGAAAGCTGGTTTCGCCAATCATAATCGGTCAGGGCGACACAGGGACAATCGCATTGCAAGGAAACGCCCGACTGCTCGCCCGTTCGCATGTAGTCTGCGACCATGTCAAACAGTGTCGTCTTACCCGTGCCACTATCGCCACGCACAATAGTGATGTTCCGCTTGATGGTAAATGTGTACTTAGTTCCCCTGCGGCGGGAAATCTTAACGAGATGCGAACCGTTCATAAGCAGTACCTACAGATACGGAATCGACTCGTGAATCAATTCGGCCATGTTGTGAACGATTCGGCCGCTATTCACGACTTTAATTTTAAAATCCTCGCGACCAAAGTCCATCACATGATAGAGATTCACAACAAGCTTGCGGTCTTTCGCCATGTCGAGAATCCACTTGGCACAGTTGTCACCACAGGTAGAAGCGTTAAAAATTTGCTTACGATCAAATCTCATAAGCAGCAGCGTTTTCACGCCACCAGAAAGCTGGAGTGGGGAGATGAATCCAAGCACAGGGCTTTCGATGACGTTTTCGGAGACAACATCCGATCGATCAACATCTTTAATTATCGAGACTGCATAGGGATCCGTAATCCAAGAAGACCGGTAAGAGTTTTTGAAATATGTCGCTGTGTTGTAAATCGCTTCTGGCATATCGCCAAAGTAGACGCTTAACACATCCACTCCCAATCATATTGTCTTTATGGTCAACGTAATCATAACGAAAGGGGCCACCAGATAAACGGTGACCCCTAAAAGAAAACAAGCTTGCGCTAGTACTCGCGCGGGCTGTTGACGATCTCGCCGGCGGCGACCTTCTTCAGGTGCTGCCCGTAGACCGACTTGCCGTAGGCCTTCGCTGCCTCCTCCAGCTCGGCGGTCGTGATCCAGCCGTTCTCCCAGGCGATCTCCTCGGGCACGGACACGGGCAGGTCCTGGGAGTGCTCCACGGCGCGGACGAACTCCGCGGCCTCGTGCAGGCTCTCCATGGTGCCGGTGTCCAGCCACGCGTAGCCGCGGCCGAGGGTGACGACGGACAGCGTCCCCTCCTCCAGGTACATCTGGTTGAGCGTGGTGATCTCCAGCTCGCCGCGCGCGGAGGGCTTCACCTGGTGGGCCTTGGCTGCCACGTCGCCCGGGTAGAAGTACAGGCCGGTGACGGCGTAGGAGCTCTTGGGGCACTCGGGCTTCTCCTCGATGGAGACGGCCCTGCCCTCGCCGTCGAACTCAACGACGCCGAAGCGCTCGGGGTCGTCCACGTGGTAGCCGAAGACCGTGGCGCGGCCCGACTCGGCGTTCTGGACGGCGCGCGTCAGGTGGCGCGACAGTCCGTTGCCGTAGAAGATGTTGTCGCCGAGCACGAGGGCGCACGGCTCGCCGCCGATGAACTCCTCGCCGATGGTGAAGGCCTGCGCCAGGCCGTCGGGGCTCGGCTGCTCGGCGTAGGAGAGGTTCACGCCGTAGCGCGAGCCGTCCCCGAGCAGGCGCTCGAAGTTGGGCAGGTCCGTAGGCGTGGAGATGATAAGGATGTCCCGGATGCCCGCCAGCATGAGGGTGGACAGCGGGTAGTAGATCATGGGCTTGTCGTAGACCGGCAGCAGCTGCTTGGAGGTCACGAGCGTGAGCGGGTACAGGCGGGTGCCGGACCCGCCGGCGAGGATGATGCCTTTCATGTAGTCCTCCGTGTCATTTAACTGATTTAGTTACGACTTATATAATAATCTCTATCGGTCATATCAATTAAAAATATATGAGCGATACCCATTGAACAGGCCATCTAATTGCCTCAGCACGGAAAGAGCGTCAGGAACAGTGAAGATTTACATTGCAGCGCATAAGCACTTTGGCATTGATGCGCAAGCGCCATATCAGCCGCTCTACGTTGGGGCAAGCTCCATTCCAACAGACAATCGTCAGGCTGGATGGCTGTACGACGATCAAGGCGATAATATTTCCCAGAAAAACAAACACTACTGCGAGCTTACCGGCCTCTATTGGATATGGAAGAATTCTCCTGAGTCGATAGTTGGGCTCACGCATTATCGAAGGGCATTTGAGTCCCCCAACGACTCGAAGCAGATGCTCAGAGACTATGAAATTGAGAACATTCTTACCAAGCATGACTGCATTGTTGCAGCCAAAGAACCCTGCACAAGCTCAATCGGGTGCAACTTAATCACTGTTGCTGAGCAGTATAGAATGATCCACTCTTCGACAGATCTGCTACAGGCAAGGGAAATCATCAGGACGAAATGCCCTGGCTACTTGGATGCTTTTGATGAAGCAATTTGTGAGGAGTGCTCTTTTTCGCCATGCAATATGTTTATTTGTAAAAAGGAACTGATGGACAGATATTGTAAGTGGCTTTTCAAAATTGAAAAACAACTTGATAAGCGAATTGACTATATAAGTGGTCGCGATAGCTATCAACAAAGGATGCCTGGCTTTATCTCAGAACGACTATTCAATGTCTTCCTTAAAAAGGAAGACATAAGATGCTATGAATGCCGCATCTTTAACCCAATAAATAAAGAGGCCCTCACGATCGATCAAAGCGCGTGGCCTCAAAGGAGACCGCAACTTACGTGCGCTTGCTCTACGAATGCAATATTTAACGGAGCAGACTATTCATCTGTATTTGATTATTCCTTTTATGTAAATCATTACGAGGATCTATTCGATAGATATAAAGACGACCCCCATGGAGCGCTGGAACATTTCATTGCAATCGGCATTAACGAACATCGAGTTGCGCATCCTCATTTTTCTATTAGCTCTCTTCTGAATGGAAATCCCGATTTAAGAAGTAAGTGCAGTGGAAATCTCGAAGCAACGCAAATGTATATAGCGAATCCTAAAGAGTATATGCATCCAATTGGGTATGAAAACATTCATCCGCTAGACGAGCAAAGCAATTCGACTACGGCCACATGGCATGAACGTCGAATTACAGCAGCGCGCATCCGATACCAAGAAAGAATAGAGAGGCTACCCGTACTGGGCTAATTCAATGTAAGAATAAACCCTAGATCAAGGTGAAATAGCACAGACATCTTCAGTGCAACGGAAAGGTAAATTGAAATGAAAATTAACATGGATTGCATTTGCCGCGGAAGCGGGAAGGTGTACGTTCTTCTAAAGAATGTTGAGACAGATGCATCAAATATTCAGGTGACAGCAGCAAAGAGCGACGGAACGACAATACCAAGCTCAATCTATCCATACGAGTCAAATAACAATCAATACGTCATAGTTCTTCCCGACCTCGGAACTGGTGATTGCGATATTCAGATTAATGATTTGAATGCGCAATATGCCTACGATGCCATTAAAATCAGCTTTGGCACGGCAAAATGGGCGTCAAGATTAAACTACAAAATTAAGAATGATTTGTCCCATTCCATTAGGAACTATGACGATAAGCATGACTTGGATGTAGCAAGCATGCGTTTTCACGAGTTTATCGAAGATGGAGATGAGGCCATTCTTCGCTGCTCAGTAAAACTTCCTCAGCGCAACGACAACAAAATAGCCATCAGCTGCTTCGATACTTCGATGAATCGAATTGAGATCGAGCCGATCACCACCGATGACATTACGATTCCCTTGTGGTTTGCCCCCAATAAAAAACGGCGCGAGATTCAATACTCGGTCCGAATCCCAAATAGCACAAATAGGCTAATCTTCACAATCGAAGATGACAATCACCCGAGCTTTAACAGCTTCGCTGTTGTGGACAACGAAGAGCTCGAAAGGCTGCGCATTTTAACCACATCGAAGATGCAACCTATTTCGATTGATCCATCTGCATATCCAAAATGGCTCGAACAACACAAGGCAAGCTCGGCGATGCTCGAAAAACAATCGATGGTTACCTTCAAGAAAATGCCTTTGTTTAGCATCGTCGTTCCCCTATTCAACACACCCGATAATTTGTTCAGGGAAATGGTGGAATCAGTTCTTAAACAGAGTTATGCGAACTGGGAGCTTGTGCTGGTCAATGCAAGCCCAGATAACAGTGCGCTTGTGGATATGATCGAAACCGCTAAGAATAATGACGCTCGCATTAAGGTGATAGAGCTAGCGAGCAATTCCGGCATTTCCAAAAATACTCTTGCCGGAACAAAAGAAGCGAATGGAGATTTCATTTGCTTCTTGGACCACGACGATACTCTTGAGCCCGCGGCGCTTTATGAATATGCGCATGCAATTAATGCTGAAAACAATACTGATCTCATTTACTGCGACGAAGACAAACTGTTTGCCAATGGCAGCTATGGTGACCCATTCTTTAAGCCAGATTTAAGCATCGATTTACTACGAAGCGTTAATTATATTTGCCATTTTCTTGCAATCAGAAAGACACTATTCGATTCTCTGGAGTACGGCGACGAGCAGTACGATGGAGCCCAAGACCATGACCTGACGCTTAAGGCGATAGAAAACGCACGAAATGTGGTACACGTGGCTAAAATTCTGTACCACTGGAGAATGACCGAAAACTCAACTGCAGGTGACCCGAACTCAAAGCTATATGCATGGGATGCTGGCGTCAAAGCCGTACAGGCCCATTTGGACAGACTTGATGTTTCCGCAAAGGTTTACCGTGGAAACGACCCCTTCACTTATAAAGTTACCTATGCAGTTCCAGATAGTCATCCACTTGTATCAATCATTATTCCGACAAAGGACCATCCCTCTGTTCTCGATACGTGCATTAAGTCGATCATTGAACGCTCAACGTACGATAACTACGAAATCGTCATCATTGAAAACAACAGCGAGAACCCAGAAACATTCGAGTACTACTCTGAATTAGAAAAATGCTATCCCGATATGATCCGCATCGAATATTGGGGTGCAGAATTCAATTTTTCAAAACTGATGAACTTTGGCGCTAGCAAAGCAAAGGGCGATTACCTTCTCTTGTTAAACAACGATACAGAAGTTCTAACCCCAAACTGGATTGAAAACATGCTGGGCATTTGTTCACGAAAAGAAGTTGGCATTGTTGGCGCAAGACTTTTCTACAGCGACAATACTTTGCAACATGCGGGCGTCGGTATCGGAGGAATTGGAGCCGGCCACCTTGGAAAAGACTACCCCAGAGGTAATTGGGGCTACTTCAATCTATGTGACCGCACGCAAGATCTAAGCGCAGTAACTGCAGCATGCCTCATGACTAAGAGAGCTGTATTCGACGAAGTCGGTGGCTTTAGAGAAGAGCTGGCTGTTGCTTTTAATGATGTTGACTATTGCCTCAAAGTGAGAAGTCACAACTATCTTGTTGTATATACACCCGACACCGAGCTGTATCATTATGAGTCGCTATCGCGAGGCTATGAAATCAGCGACGAAAAGAAAATGAGGTTCCATAGGGAATACTCATTGCTCAACTACCTATGGCCAGAATATTACGTGAAAGGCGATCCGTATATAAACAGCAACATCATCAGCGGGAATTTGTATTATCAAATTTAAAAGCGCTATGATGCTTATATCATAAACACGTAAAAAAGAAGAAGGGGCTGCCGGTTTAACCAGCAGCCCCTTCTTCCTAATAGGTCAATTCATATAGAACAAACCCGTTTGCTGAACCTAATTGCCTAATTTGTAATTTATCAGATGAAAACTCCGTCAAATCCCTACTAGACATAACGTACTTCACATAAAGCTGCCTCAAATCATCTTCAGTCAAATTCACTGTGAAGAGATCATCCTGAGTGGAATTAAATGACGTAGACGGGGCGAATACATTAGCAATGACATGAGCATACCTGTTGTATGCGCACTCGTTCTCGTTATTTTCATCGATAGAATTCCAACGCGCCAGATCAGGATAAGCATTGGTAGAGTTAATTACAGGCGCTCCATATGCAGCGCAAAGATTGGCAACTGTCCAAGAACCATCGACAACCCATTTATCTGAATAATCACTCTCTTCGACAAACTGATTAACGAGAGCCTCTAAATTCGTATCTGTAATTGGAGCCGCACCGATTTGAACTGGATTGATACAGAGCCCTGGAATTACGCCGAAGCAAATCGCGAAAGCAACAAATAAACCGGTACATTTTTTACCAAGAATATAGGAGCGAAACGAAAGGCACGAAAAAAGACAGAACAATATAAACATCAACAAATACAGCATCCTTGCAACAAGATATTTCGCAGAAAGAAGGATGAAAATCTGGAATGCTGAACTCAGAATAAGACCGATTATTAAGATAATTGACAAATAACCAATGGAGCTATTATTCCCTTGGGATTCTTTAGCCTTTTCGACAGAAATCAAAAATAGGAGAAGTTCCAGGTAACCAATAGGAAACAACAGTCGCAGAACGGGGACGTTATACATTAAGGTCATTCGAGATAGAAATGACGGAAAACCAATAAATGCAAAGGCCAGGAAAAACAATTGAAGTGCCGTAAGCAAAAATAGCTGCCAATCCCGCCTTTTAATAAAACAGAGCAGAGATGCAAGCGTTCCAAGAGGGAAGAAGCAAAGAATGGTTGCAATTTCGCATTCATTTGAAACCAGTGGTGAATCAAAGGCGTAAAAGAGTGAAATTGCATAAGAAAAAAGTTCAGGAAGTCCGCTTCCACCTGTTTCAAAGCGCGCACCAGGATAAACGGTATTCATAACAGATGTCATTGCTTCGGAGGACTGGAAGAAGGAAAGGAATATTAGTCCCGCTGAAATCAACAGGCAGGATACTAAAACAAAAGTATCAATTAGTGACCATGCAAGAACTGAATGTTGATTGTTAGATTTTAAAGTTTGACAATACTCTGTTGTTCTAAATACACCCATCAAGGCAAAAATGAAGAAAAATGGGACCATCCAAGCAGGGTACATGAGCATTATGTAACAACCACATAGCCATGCTATAGCAGCTAGCGCAATAATCCTGATATTTCTTTTTTGAGTAAAGAGCGCCCTATCCAACAACAAGACAAGGGCTTGGCCATAAAGAATCACCTCGCCCGTGCCCCACCATTGAATTAATGGCGAAAAACAAAGCAAGCATGAAAAGAGAAAGCTGAGCGGCTTTGACTTAATAATGAGAAAGGCACAATCAAAAGAGACAAGAACCATTAGACATAGTTTCGCGAACCAGGCAAACGCTAGGCCGAATTCAAAACCAAATAGCAAATAACCCCAAAGCACTGGTCTAAATAACGTGATTACGCTCCAGCAGGCAGCGCCATAAACCATCCGGACATCCGTTAAATCTCCTCTCAGGATTTCCGAAATTGGAGCATAGCCATTATGGGATTGAGATAATTGAAACAGGGTTCCAACTGAGAACTCATCACTTCGAAGGGACCTCGGTATACCCCAAAACGGAGTATCAGCGTTTTCAGGGAGCATAATGCTCCACATGCCAAGCGATGAACCGCTGATTTTAAAAGCAACGGCAAGCAACGCTACAGTCATACCGATTAACCATCGATATTTATACAAAAACTCGCTTTTATACTCAACCAATTTGATTACAGAAATGACAAATATAATAGTCAATCCAGCAACAAATAGAACTGCCCTATCGTCATTAAGCATCGGGTTGGCAATTGTAAAGCCAACCGTGCCATAGAAAGCATCAATGTAATTAACAAACAAAGACAGATATATCAGTGCAAAAGATAACGGCAGGACAAAAATACCGACATGGTAAAGGCGATACAAGCCGCCGCAAACGCGATGGTTTCGAGCTTCCGCTGCTAAATAGTTGTTCATACAGTTAATCTAAACTCCGTCTTTAATTAACTCTGCTGATTCCGCAAAACATCATTCTCATTTTCAAGTATCGCAATACGTTGAGTTAAGTTCTTGCAAGCCGTAACGAGTCTGCTGATCGCAATACTGAGAGATAGAGAAATCATCAATAAAAGTACCACGGCGACGAGAAACGCAAAATTCGAAGGACTAATAAACCCGATACAGCCTGAGATTCGATAAATCAACTCCGGAAAGCAAACGCTTAATAGCGCCACCACGCACAGGCAGAGCCATAGTAACGAGTACTTTAAAAGTAGCTTTCCTTTGCCGACTAAGGAGACGACATAAAAGAAAAGGCCACTAAAAATTACGCCAGCGCCCACACGAATTATCATACTCATTAGTGAGCCGCCTTTCTATAAACAAAACAGGCCATGGAAATTGCAAGCGAAACTTTAATCATGTAATAAATTGAAGAAAAGCCAGAAATTGATGACACTCCGCCCTGTCTCTCGCGCATAAGTACGGGAACCTCAACCACTGAAAGACCAGTTTTTAATGCTGCGGCAATAGATTCAGGCTCAGGGTAATCGTCTGGGTAGTCCCTACAGAACAGGTCTATAGCCTTTTTTCCGCACGCGCGAAATCCAGAAGTAGGATCTTTAATCGTCTTTCCGGTAAATAACCTCAACCAACCAGAAAGCCATCGGATACCCACTCTCCTTAAAAATGTAGACTGAAAGCCTTCCGTGGGCACGGCAAATCTGGAACCGATGGTTAAATCGGCACCATCAATAATCGGCTCGATTAAATTCCCGATATAAGAAGGATCATGCTGACCGTCACCATCAACCTGGACATCAATGTCATAGCCATGTCTGAGCGCATATTTATGACCGGCCTGAACGGCACCACCGATGCCTAAATTCTGCGGAAGGTCGAGGACATTAAATCCATGCTGACGACAGATAGATAGAGTTTTATCGGTTGAACCATCATTTACAACAACATAATCATAACCAGCTTCAACAACCGACGAAACAGTCTGAACAATATTGGCTTGCTCATTATAGGCAGGAATGATTACCAACACCCGCAACATGTCATCCATTAAAACCCCAACGATCCACATCGGACCTATATTGAAAATAGAACTTGCTTAATTTTATCCAAACAAACCAATCTCGAGAAATGCTCACGATAATAATTGAAGCCATTGGATCCCAACGCTTCAATGGCGTCTTTATTCATTGAAGCAATTTTCACCATGTTGCTAGCAAGTGCGCTAGCATCTGAGGGATTGGAGACGAATCCGCACCTAGCAGAACGAACCGCATTGGCGCCTTCGCCGCGCATTACAGCAAGTATTGGTTTCGAAGACGCCATGCAACTTGAAATTTTCGCCGGAATAGTAAGCTCTAACTCAGGATTGTCAGCAAATGGTGCAATCATTGCCGTTGCAATATCTGAATACGTGGGCACAACTTCAGGATCTACGCGCCCTATAAACAAAATGGACTCGCTTAGTCCCTTATTTGCAACGGTCTTCTGCAATTCCGCTCTGGACATGCCATCGCCAAGAATTAGCAGCTTCATCTCAACAGAACTATTTTTGATTGCATACGAGAATGCCTCAACAACTGTGTCAAGACCCTGTGCGGGAGTTATTGATCCGGCAAAAAGGAAAACGCACTGACTTCCAAATTGCGATCTCAGCTCCTGTGAAATACTCTTTTGTTCGTAAACCTCCTCACAGTGCTGAGGTATTACACTTATCGAAACATCCGGATTCAAAGGTTTAATCCTATGAAATAAGTTGTCGGCCAAAGAGTCACTCAAGGCAATCAGCTTATTACAGGCAGCATACTGCTTGTCGCAAAACGATTTGGCAAAAGCTCTCAGAAAGCTATTTTGGACATTTAAAACGGTGTACAAATTTTCAGGCCAAATATCCAAGACATAGGTGACAAGAGGACATTTACTTCGCAATGCAGCAAACCTTGCTGGAATTATCATCAAAATAGGACTTGTATTATAGCAAAATACAACGTCGTAATTGTTTTTGAGCCTTAACGCCTTGAAAGATGCAGTAATCGGCCAGCTAATATAGTTCAGGAAAATGCGGGCCGAAGTATTACCCTTTCGGCGTATTTCACCAGACCGAAAGACAGACGCACCATGGTAATCATCGCAACGATGGCCACAATAACCATATCCTTCAGCCCATTCACCTGAAGGATAATTTGGAATACCGCAAAGGACATCAACGCTTGCACCGTCTTCAATAAAGCCTTCGACGATGTCGTTGACTCGAAAAGTCTCCGGATAAAAATGCTGCGTTACGACAAGTATTTTTTTACCAGCGCATGAGCTAGTCATTAAATGCTCTTCCTCCACACCATCTTGTCCACGACGCCGGTGTAGCTCTGGATGATCTTGACAACCTTGGTGGACACGGTCTCGTCGGCGTAGTCGGGAACGGGCGCCTCGGGCAGCGACCCCTCCGCATCGAGCTCGACGGCAGTGTGGACGGCCTGCAGAAGACCCTTCTCGGAGATGCCGGCGAGCGTGAAGCACGCCTTGTCCAGCGCCTCGGGGCGCTCGGTGGAGGTACGGATGCACACCGCCGGGAACGGGCGGCCGACGCTCGCGAAGAAGCTGGACTCCTCGGGCAGGGTGCCGGAGTCCGACACCACCGCAAAGGCGTTCATCTGCAGGCAGTTGTAGTCGTGGAAGCCCATGGGCTCGTGCATGCGCACGCGCGGGTCCAGCTTGAAGCCGGTGGCCTCCAGGCGCTTGCGGGAGCGCGGGTGGCAGGAGTACAGGATCGGCATGTCGTATTTCTCCGCAAGCGCGTTGATGGCGGTGAACAGGCTCGCGAAGTTCGCCTCGGTGTCGATGTTCTCCTCGCGGTGGGCGGACAGCAGCATGTAGTGCTTGGGCTCCAGGCCGAGCTCGGTGAGGATGTCGGAGGTCTTGATCTTATCCAGATTTGCGCGCAGAACCTCCGCCATGGGCGAGCCCGTGACGTAGGTGCGCTCGGGGGCGCAGCCGGTGTCCTTGAGGTAGCGGCGGGCGTGCTCGGAGTAGGCCAGGTTGACGTCGGAGATCACGTCGACGATGCGGCGGTTGGTCTCCTCGGGCAGGCACTCGTCCTTGCAGCGGTTGCCCGCCTCCATGTGGAAGATGGGGATGTGGAGCCTCTTGGCCGCGATTGCCGACAGGCAGCTGTTGGTGTCGCCCAGGATCAGCAGCGCGTCGGGCTTCACCTCAACCATGAGCTTATAGCTCGCGGCGATGATGTTGCCCACGGTCTCGCCCAAGTCGGCGCCCACGGCGTCCAGGTAGACGTCGGGGTCTTCCAACGACAAGTCGCGGAAGAAGATGCCGTTGAGCGTGTAGTCGTAGTTCTGCCCGGTGTGCGCCAGCAGGCAGTCGAAGTGGCGGCGGCACTTCTTGATGACCTCGGACAGGCGGATGACCTCGGGGCGGGTGCCCACGATGATCAACAGCTTTAGGCGGCCGTCGTTATTAAAAGAAATATTGGAAGTCATAGTTTTCCCTAAAAGCCGAGTCTAGTATTTAGCCAACAATAATGAGGCGGACAACACGTCACCACATTCAACAAGTTTTGAATCGTCCCTATGCAAGGTCTCGGAGCATCCACCGACATCGTAACAAACGACCGGAACCCCACAAGCCTCAGCCTCAAGATTGACCGTAGGATAATTATCTTCGTATGTTGGATTGAATAAAACGGAGGCAGAACTATATAGTGAGGCCAACTCTATCTGAGAGTCGGTTCGCGGAATACCAACCACCCCCGGAGGTAGTTGCCTCATCTGCTTAGCACTCAGTCCAACCAAAACAATAGAATACTCGGACTTGTCAAGCTTATCCGCAAGGGCAAAAAAGTCTGAAAGACCCTTACGCTTGGACCATGGAGAGGCAACCCCTAAAATAATTTTCCTCGAATCAAGGCCGTATTTCTCCTTAACGCTAAAAACCTCACTATTGGATCGTGGCTTAAAAACGTTGAGATCAATCGTATTGTGTACAACCTCAATCGGATACTTTGATAAATAGCTACAAGCGACCAGTCCAGCCAGCCATTTAGAAGGGGTAATGATAGTCATTCGATTGGAAGGCAGCGAAGTGAAAATCGAACGTTTGGCCTCGTAGCTCCATTTACATGATGCAGAATTAATAGTTGGAGGATATCCCATAAGTTGAGGGCACCTCTTGGCGCCACATCCAGTTTTCCATTGATTGCAGCAAGAATAGGTGAAATAAGGGCAATGGCCGGTAAAAGCCCAGCAGTCGTGCAAAGTCCATACAACACGACAATCAGATCTAATCAACCATTTAAACAGTTTATCAATATTCAAATAGTAACCATGGAGGTTGTGCAAGTGAACCACGTCAGGACCGAACTCATCAAGACGATGAATCAACGCGTCGGTTTGCCTCACCGAATGAAAGCCCGCCTTACCGTCAAGGAGAGTAAGACCAACGTCAAGTATAAAATTAGCCGGTGACCCAAAACAGTATTCACTGACACTGCTCGCAGGCCTTCTTCTGCCCCAGCAAGCAAGCGATTCGTGTCCCTGATCAATAAGAGCAAGATGCTCCTTCATCATAATGCGCCCAGTGGATCCATTTGGAACGCTATTAATATGAGCGTATCTGGTCAAAACCTCTAGACTTCCTCGTAGTAAGTGTCGGGGTCCTCGGGGTCGAAGGGCTCGTTGGCCCACATGACCGTCACGAGGTCCTCGGTGCCGGACAGGTTGGTGATGGAGTGCGTGTAGCCGGGGACCATCTCCACGGCGCGCATGTCCGAACCCGAGACGATGTACTCGTCGACGGGGAACGGGTTGCCGCCGGCATCCTCGCCCACCTTCCTCAGCTTGATGGAGGCGGTGCCGGAGACCACCAGGAACCTCTCCCACTTGCTCATGTGCCAGTGGTTGCCCTTGGTGATGCCGGGCTTCGAGACGTTGATCGAGACCTGGCCGCGCTCCGGCGTGCGCAGGAACTCGGTGAACGAGCCTCGTTCATCCATGTTGGGCTTAAGGCCGTAGGCGAAGCGGCCCGGCTCGTAGTAGGAAAGGAACGTGCTCCAGAGTTTCTTGGAGAAGGAGCCCTCGGAAAGGTCCGGCACCGAAAGCGTCTCGCGGCTGTCGCGGAAGCTGCCCAGCAGGTAGACGATCTCGCCCAGGGTCCTCACGTCGGTTTCCGGGACGTAGCAGAACCCGTCGCCCTCGACGCGCTCCAGCCCCTCGTAGCCGCAGCGATGCTCGTTTCCGAGCAGGGCGCCCAGCATCTCGTCCACCAGGTCGTCGATGTAGAGGAGCTCGAGCTCGACATTGGGGTCGTTCACGGTGTAGGGGCGGCCGTTGGCGATGGCGTCGCAGAAGGTCGCGACGGCGGAGTTGTAGCGCGGGCGGCACCACTTGCCGTAGAGGTTGGGGAAGCGGTAGATGAGCACCGGGGCGCCGGTGCGCTCACCATACTCCCGGAACAGGCCCTCCCCAGCGAGCTTCGACTCACCGTAGGCCGATCCCTCGAAGCGGCCCGACAGGCTCGCCTGCGCGGAGCTGGAGAGCATGACGGGGCACGTGTTCCCGTGGCGCTCCAGGGTATCGAGCAGCGTGGAGGCGAAGCCGAAGTTGCCCTCCATGAACTCGGACTGGTCCTCGGGGCGGTTGACGCCGGCCAGGTTGAAGACGAAGTCGGCGCGGGAACAGAAGTCGTCAAGCTCGTCGGCGGTGGAGTCGATGTCGCACTCCATGACCTCGAGGGGCAACAGGGCCTGGTATTTCGCGCGGCGGTCCTTGCCGTCCCTTATGTTCTTCAGCGCGCAGCAGAGGTTCCTCCCCACGAAGCCCCTCGCGCCGGTGACGAGGACGCGCACCCTACTGCACCGCCTCGTGCTCGCGGCCCTCCAGGGCAAGCTGCACGTACTCGGCGGTCTTGATCTTGGCGATGGTGCCCTCCACGTCGAGCCTCTCGGTGTTGTGGGAGGTGTAGGACTCGTCGGCCTGGGTCTCCACCTCGCCGTCCACGACGAACTTGTCGTAGTTCAGGTCGCGCGAGTCGCATGCCACGCGGTAGTAGCCGCCCATGTCCTCGGCGCGCAGGCGCTCCTCGCGGGTCATGAGGGTCTCGAAGAGCTTCTCGCCGTGGCGGGTGCCGATCACCTGGGTGCCCGTGCGCCCGAAGACCTCCTGGACGGCCTCGGCGAGGTCGCCGATGGTCGACGCCGGCGCCTTCTGGATGAACAGGTCGCCGGGGTTGGCGTGCTCGAAGGCGAACTGCACCAGGTCGACCGCCTCGTCCAGGTTCATGAGGAAGCGGGTCATGTTGGGGTCGGTGACCGTGAGCGGCTCGCCCTTGCGGATGCGGTCGATGAACAGCGGGATGACCGAGCCGCGCGAGCACATGACGTTGCCGTAGCGGGTGCAGCAGATGGTGGTGCGGCCGGCGCCGTTGCGGGCGTTGGCGTAGATGATGGACTCCATCATGGCCTTGGACTTGCCCATGGCGTTGATGGGGTATGCCGCCTTGTCGGTGGACAGGCACACGACGCGGTCCACGCCCTCGTCGATGGCGGCGTGGAGCACGTTGTCCGTGCCGATGACGTTGGTGCGCACGGCCTCCATGGGGAAGAACTCGCAGGAGGGCACCTGCTTGAGGGCGGCGGCGTGGAAGATGTAGTCCACGCCGTGCATGGCGTCGCGCACGCTCTGGGCGTTGCGGACGTCGCCGATGAAGAAGCGCACCTTGGAGGCGAGCTCCGGGGACTTCTCCTGCAGGCGGTGGCGCATGTCGTCCTGCTTCTTCTCGTCGCGCGAGAAGATGCGGATCTCGGCCAGGTCGGTGTTCATGAAGTGCTTGAGCACGGTGTTGCCGAACGAGCCGGTGCCGCCCGTGATCATCAGGGTCTTGTCCTTGAATACGCTATCGCACATTTCAAGCTCCAATTAAATAAACTAAAGGTGAATGAATCTTAAAAACCTTAGTCGATGCTTAACCTACTAATACGTTTCTTATCCTAAACGAAAAGACGACTGCTGCACATAAATTAGAATTAAAAAGCTTTTATACCTGCGCTAAAACTGATAACTCCCCCAATTAGCGTTGAAGAAGTCATTACGGGTGGATATATAGTCTCAGCCAAACACTTTTGTATCTAAGTATTTAACAAATCTCTGATGCACTATTTCCGAATAATGCAAGGAAGCATCGCGACACATCCGACAAGATAAGCAAGCGAAATTGCGGCACTCGTTCCGTTAGGTCCAAATAGCCGAATCAATAAGCTAGAAAGGGGGACGGCAACGATTAAAGCAACTAAATTACCAACAAGATTACCAGCCATCTTTCTCTTAACAATCGTCAGGTCGGAAAAGAAGCCGATAAACGCCGTAAGCAGCGAGCTAATAACCGCACCGTATAGCAAAAAAGAGTACTGATGAATTTGGTCACCAAAAATTAGTCCCAACAAGTAGTCGCCGCAGATAAAACAAGCTAACAGAATAACAATGGACAAAACTAGAGCACCAAGAACGACCTTCATCAACATAGCATTAAATGTTTTATTATCCCCCGACTCACTAGCGCTCGCAAAAACGCCGAGCAAAGGGGCATAGGCATTAGCAGCACCCGCCTGAACGATTGCCGCAGGAGAACACACCGAGGAATAAACACCCAACATTGAGGCACCCAGTACGGTAGCAAGTTCTTGACGCGAAACGGATGTAACCGCAGCACAACAAAAAACCCCAACCGTAGCGGGAAGACACTTATAAAACAGTTCAGACATCGCCTTGAACCTGAAAGAAGGAACGATCGTGTCGAAATTAGAAGCCCAACGTGCATCAACAATCATCACGGGGAGAGACACCGCGATCATCAGAACAATACTCAATACAAGAGAATGTGAGATATACATTCCGGCGCAAAACACCAGAAGAGACAAAATACCTCTCAGTAGCATCGACATGCCACAATAAAACATATTTCCCGCTTTTTGATCAATGCCATGGAACACATCAACCATAACTTCAATTGACTTATATATGCAATAGAGGTACACGGGGAGAAGGGAAGACTGCTGACAGGTAAAGAATGCATAAGGTAATACGAAAACAAATCCCAACACTATTGTGCTTAAACGAAAACCAATGTATTCCCCTGAAGAATACTCACATGAAAGATCGGATACTTGAAAGGATCGAATCTTATATAAACCGATCGGAACAAATAGATTGCTGATTGTCATTGCCAAAGATAAATCACCAGCATAGGTAAAATCCGACGATAGTCGAACTACAGCAACTGTCGTTAACCACTGGCAAGCAAGGTATGCAATAGAGCCAACGGTATTCCATGTAATGTTTTTCTTTAAATTATCAGTCAAATTAACCCAATCGGTTTTAGATTTTATTAAATAGCCTAACCAATTACCTCTTTAGCGATTGCATCAATGCTTTCACCATATCCAACGCCAGGAACAGCCCATTTACCATTTAAATCAATGGTTCTCGGAGCGCAACCACGACTGACATATTTAAAGCGAGCGTCAATACACGGATTGACCAAGGGCTTCGTAGAACCATACGCCTTTAGATGTTGGACCTGCGCCCGCAGTCCCTCACGAACAGATCCGAAGCTATAGCCTGGGTTACCAGCCCCCGTGGCACCAAGGCCTCCAAAATTACACTGATCAGGCTGAACCAAATTGCCAAACTTTAGATACCCAGTTTCTTTCATCACCTGTCCATATAAAACCTCAGGTGAGACGCCTTCCAACTGAGCCTCTTCATATAGAATTCTGCAGAAATCTCTAATGTTCGACGCTCCCCTATCCGTATACACGGCTGAAGGGAATCCTTTAGTACCCACAGTCTTTGTGAACTGATTGGCAGCATCTAGATAGGTTGAATAGGCGGGCGACATAATAAGGCCTTCATATCCAGTCATACTTGCGCCATTACGCCCCTCCTTAATGCCGCAATTTAAATAGTGAATGTAATAGCTCTTCAGGTTCAGCCCGATAGCCTTCCTCAGGTCCGTATAACGATTTCGATAGCCGTAGACGTCGAAGGACTCGCTCCCGCGCCGGCCCTCAGCCATGCCGCAGCTGACGAAATGGCGCAGCACGGCAGCATCGTCAACGAACCTCAAACCGCCCTTGACGGCTGTAAAGGCGTTCAGGACGTCACCGTTGTTGGAGGTATAGAAGTGGAAATCGTAAACGGGGGAATAATCGGTACCGCCCTGCGAAACGACAGCGCCCGCGAGGGAATCACATCCGATCGCAATCCTCCCCTCAGCGCGACCGCTGCTGAGGTAATGGCCATAAAGAGCGGTGAGGTTGGCACCGAACGCGCGACGCAGGTCGGGGTATCTGTTGTAATAGCTCAGCACGTCGAAGGACTCGCTCCCGCGCCGGCCCTCAGCCATGCCGCAGCTGACGAAATGGCGCAGCACGGCAGCATCGTCAATCATTACAACGCCAGCGGGGCTTCGTTTAGAAAAAGCGTTGCGAATATCTTTGTTATTCGATAGATAAAATGAGGGATCATAGACGGATGAATAATCAACACCATTGATAGTCGTAGCGTATCCCTCGATCTTTGAGCATCCGGTCCCATGCCTTCCTTCTGCTTTTCCTGCCGTAACGTAATGCTCATAGTACTTAACTAAATCAAAGCCAAAGGCAGCTCTTAAATCTGGATACTCATTAAAATAACTCTGTACATCAAAAGTGGCAGAGCCGCGCCTACCTTCGCTCATGCCATAGTTAATAAAATGGTCTAGAGCTAAATCGCTATTTCCAGCCGTAGCTTTGGCAACGTCGGGATAATGCGACAAATAGTAATTAGCATCGAATACGGAAGAATAGTCGAGCCAAGTTGACTTAGGAAATTGCGCAATGATCGCATCGGCATCGGCTTCGCCAAGACGCCTACAGCCCTCATCGCTAAAATAATTCAACACGTCCCCCGCATTAGAAATAAAGCCATGCTCGATTAGGATGCCGGGAATACCTTGTTCGCGGGCACAACGGATGACCGCGAACTCATCTCCGACTTCCATCTGGAATACACCGCGATAGCTGAGCCCCATAGAAGCGAGGTTGTTCATAACTTTATTCGCGAGCTCGACGGAAACTTGCGTGTAATCATATTCATTGGCAGTGGGGGCATATACCTCAGCGCCATGGGCAACAGGCGAACCGGAATTAATATGGAAGCTAACAAAGGCCTGCGCACCTTGACTCACGCATCGTTGGACACGATAAAGGTAATCATTTCCGGAGTAGCCACCGCTTTGCTCGCGCGCAAGAACGACTTTAAAACCATACGCCTCAAGCTTATTCTTGCAAGCAGCAACAATCTTCCAAGTTAGATCCGCTTCACTCTTTCCATTTCCTTGCGCACCGGGATCAGTGCCGCCATGGCCAGCATCAAGGGCAATTACCCGTACGTTTTTTCGAGCCGAGCGCGCAGCATAAGTAGAAATGCCGTCCGGTGAATCGGCACACTCCAACGCCTGTTTGATGGATTGAGCCTCAACAGCATTGCCTTCGCCGTCTGCATAGTAAACGGAAGTGCCCTCGGAATTAGCAGAGCTCTCAACAACCGCAAAAGAATAATCCCTGTCAGAGAGATCAATCTCATGTTCAGCATCGTCGCCCTGCAGAACATAGGTTATTGAAGTAAGAAAGTATGTATTGAGATCTAGCTTCGAGCCAAATGTAAATGCGGCAGAATTTACAGCCTGCGCGGAAGCATTAACAGCTCCCTGAACTCCGTTGGCGCTCACATAGTTTAGCGTTGCGGAGGCGATGGTATCGCTGTCATTAGGAGTTGCAAACGCGACGACTTGGTCAGCCCCACTGATAAGGTTCGGGTAGCCAATATATATATATTGGAAGGAAGAATCAGTCGATTCGGCTTGCGGTTCAACCAAAGAAGCATCTGCACCGAAATCCTCATCAGCCGCCTCGTCAACATCCACCGGCAACGACTGCTCGACAGTCATGTCTCCGTCGGCAGGGCCCTCGTCACGTGAAGCTACGCCACCGTCTGCGGACGCCGCATCTGATGTAATATTCACTGATCGTACGCTATTCACAGCATAAGCAGCGGCTACAGGACTCATCAAGGGCGAAATCGTCAAGAGAGCAGCTAAAGAAAACGCTGCTGAGGCACGCAATGCCTTTTTCATATCGTATCCCCCATCACAAATAATGATACTAATGTTGCATTATCTTACAATCTCTTCCGCATCGGAAGTCCAGTTATAAAAGAGAATTGTTATAAAAGCAGATGGGAGACTGCTCCTATAAAAGATAGCAGGCGTACTCAGCGGGCTTTATTTCGTTCTTCCATTGACGCAGCGTTAAACTTTAGCTTTTAAATCAATAAGCAGCGCCCCAAACAACGCAAGCACCTGTGACACGAAAAATTCCTGAAGCAGGCAATTCGTCGTAATTCGCCTAAGCTCACGGCCGCGAAATACAGCAAAATGCCCCAATGTTTCGCTTGCATCAGAGGCGGCTGGGGCTTCATCGTCAGAATAATCTCGCCAGTTGCTTTTGGCAAAGCAAGACGCGATCTCCACGAATCAAACACCAGCAGTGTAGCAAAGCCCAACGCCTCCACAGCTCTTGAGCACCTTATACCGAACCTTGGCACCACTCCTCTCTAAAGCGAGAAGTACTCACTGTCGGAGGATGGGTTTGGTCCGAGCCAGGAGTCGCCATCGAGGAAGAACTCCGCCCAGCGCTGGATGAACAGGGCCTGTTCGCGCTTCCAGCGGCGCAGCTTTTCTTCGTTGGCCTCTTCCCTGCCGCGCGAGGTGAACTCGTAGTGATACAGCTCGGCATAGGGCGCAAAGATGGTGCGGTAGCTCGCCTCCCATACGCGCAAGCAAAAGTCTGCGCCGTTAAAACCAACCGCGAATGCCTCGTTATAGCCGCCGACCCGCTCAAATACGTTGCGTCGGACCATCTGGCAGGTGCCCGTCACGGCGCTAAAGTTACCCGGACGCACGGCGCGGGCAAGATAGCCCTTTCGCTTTGCAAAAGGCATCTTTGTGGCCGCAAATTAAAAAACGCAATACCATGCCCATATCGATACGTCATATGCGGTCAGCGCATTCTATTGATGTGGAAACCGGTTCGATTCCTTGATTTAAACCGAAGCCTCTACAGTAATTAAAAGCGCCTCCAACAACACCAGCACCAGAGGCATGCCAACCGAGTCATCATCGACGGTCTCAGAAAACTTCGCAACGGTTACCACGTCAGTCTTCGGCTCGATCGGCTTCTTAACAGCAGCCTCGGTGATATTCGTCTTAGTTGCAACAACCGTGGGCGTTACCATGCCTATAACAGGCTTTGCGTGCCCACGACGCGCTTTCCTAGATGGTTGTCGACCAATCCGCTACAACCAGAGAACGCTGGTTCGAAATCCCAATCGTTCCATCACCTGTATAGAGGGATCGTCGTCAAATCACGTATGCGGAAGAAAATGTCAAAAGTCTTGGTTCTACGACAAAGCTTGATTTAACAAATCGAAAGGGCCGATAAAACGTATGATGAAACCAATCAAGAGCTTCCTGAGACCTTCCAACATTAAGCAAATCGCGAACACAGCTGTTGGAACCAGAAGCACCTGCAACATTCCCAGTCCAACGCCGACACGCGTAAAGGGAAACTGCGAGCTCCAGAGCCAACTTTGGATAGGCCCATAGTCAGAAATAAGATAAGTAGCAAAACATAGTTTCGCGACAGTGTTAACGAAACGGGAGGAAAAATGCGGCATTTTTAAATCGATCAACAAGACAGAGATGGCTATAACTAATGAAAAAATGGACGCCGGTGAACCAAAAAAGCCGTTATACAAATTCGCAAAGGTCGAGCCCAGCAAACCATCAACATGGAATTGACCATAAAACGAGATTGCAACTCCAACAAAAGAAGCAATGCAGCAAGCAACCAAGTGCCTTATATTCACTGTTGACAAATCTACATACCAGCGAATATAGCAAACAAGAACGCAAATAATAATAAAATCCACTAGTAGCCCGTCGATGGGAATCCAAAAGAGCGGCACATAACGCAGGAATCCAAAGGCGAAGACCAGAAAGATTGATAGATAAAGATGTAGTTTCTGGTCCAACGCATGCAAAGCCGGAATTAAAAAGGGCAGTAAAAATACAAGCCAAGCATAGACGGTTACAAACCACCAACTAGAACCAGTAAGAATTGGTGCAAAAATATCTATCAAATTGGTTGGACTTACTTGAATATCGCCGTGAAGCATGAAGAAAAATCCCAGCGCAATACTATAAAAGAGAACCGTGCCTTCGATTGAAGCTATCTGTTTAACAGCTTGTTTAATGGAGTATCCAGCTTTCCCCGCAACAAACCAGATTGTTATGGCAACAAAGCAGCCGACCGCAGTTCTTCCAATTGGATAGAAAAAGATATTGTAGAAAAACCTAGTAAACGAGCTAGGAAATACGGAAACAGAATCAGCGTTGTGAACAACAAAATGATGAGCCATTACCGTCCACATAAGGACAATGCGAAGTAATTCGATACGGGAATCTCGTATTTTTGCCATAATGCCCCCAAGTAAAATCAAAACCTAATTAAGCCTCGACCTAGAAGCGTTCGAGAATCTCCTCGGCATTCTCTCGCAGATAAATATCTAGGTCCGGCAAGGCAAACTGCACGTAGCCTCTCTGTGGCGCCTGAATAACCTCTCTTTGTAGCAATTTAGCCCTAATAGAGCTGATCTCATTGGTCTTTTTACCCATGCGCTTAGCAATCTCGGCTGATTTAGACTGTTGTTTATCCTCGCACATCGCCAAAAGGTATTTGATATCGTTAGGCCCCAGTCCAGAAATCGCGGGCTCGTGAACAACATCGTGAAAACGAGCCTCTGCCAGCGCAATGCCTTCGGTGACGTCGCGCTCGCTCACAATGGCACTTTTGGCACGATGCAAGTTAGCGCGCTGCCAAATGGAATAACCGACCAGTTGCACCAGATAGGCATAGCCCTTAGTGGCCTTAGCGGCTCTCGACAGAAGATTGTCCTCTATGGTCAAACCAGTCGCGACAAAACTATCGCCCATAGAGAGAGCTACCTCCACCCGGTTGATAGGCGCCAGATCTTCGGGGAGGGCACGTCGCAAGAACGTAAGCGCCTTGCCGTTAATAAGATCCATAACGCCGGCGGGTAAGCCGGCAAAGGCAAGTGCGATATCTACTTTTTCCCCTATCAAAAGCTGAACCGTAGACGCAATGGCACGCATATCGTCAATCGGGGCGTCCTGAACTTCATCGATGGCAATAAAAAGGCCCTTGGATGACTTCGCTGCCGAACTCAGCAACTTTCTAAGGCTCGACTCTTTGGGCGCAACGTCGACTTTCGCGGAAACAAAGCCGGCGTTTACGCCGACCGAAGCATTAGTCGCAAGGGAAGAATCAGCAACCTGATCCCTCAAGTCCAGCAATAGATTAGGGCCAGCAGAGACAATAGCGGTCTTCCATCCAAGCTCTCGAGCACGATCCCTAAGATCGCAGAGCAAAACAGTTTTTCCGGAGCCCCTCGGTCCAGCAATGCGCATGAGCCTCGCAGGTGCACCAATTCCCGCATTCAAACTCTCAGTAAACTCAAGGGCAATATCATCACGACCAATTATGCGCGGAGGCTCAGCGCCGGCAGTGGGACGAAACGGGTTATGGAATGCTGTGGCGCTCACTTGTTTGCCTCTCAAGACAATCGATTATCGGTCAATCTTAGCTTTATAAGTTTATCGTAGACTATATCGGATTATATCGTGTTGCATAAGTCTGTATAAACTTATCGCGGAAGTATCGAGCTTTCGTAATTTGTCTTAGTAGGTAGTCCAACGTTGCTTTCTTCCAAGCTCATAGCGAAAGAAAGTTTAGTACTTCCTAAAAACCATTGCTTTAGACCGAGAAGTACTCGCTCTCGGAGGATAGGTTCGGTCCGAGCCACGGATCGCCCGTCAAGAAGAACTCTGGCCAGCGCTGCATGAACAGGGCTTGCTCGCGTTTCCAACGGCGCAGCTTTTCCTCGTTGGCCTCTTCCCTGCCACGCGAGGTGAACTCGTAGTGATACAGCTCGGCATAGGGCGTATAGATGGTGCGGTAGCCCGCCTCCCATACGCGCAGGCAATAGTCTGCGTCGTTAAAGCCAACGGCGAATTCCTCGTTGTAGCCGCCGACGCGCTCAAATACGTCGCGTCGCACCATCTGGCAGGCACCCGTTACGGCGCTAAAGTTGCCCGGGCGCACAGCGCGGGCAAGATAGCCCTCGCGCTTTGCCGAGAAGTCCTGGTTGGCATGGGCAAGTGCGCCACGCACGCCAACCACAATGCCCGCGTGCTGCACCAGATGATCGGCAAAGTAGAGCTTGGCGCCCACCACGCCCGCATCGGGACGCTGCATATAGCCCATCATCTCTTCGATAAAGTAGGGGCTTATGACCTCGGTGTCGTTGTTCAGCAGCAGAAGGTAATCGCCCTTGGCATGCTCCACGCCAAAATTAATGATCTGAGAGTAATTGAACTCGCCCGGCCAGTACACAACGCGCGCGATGCCCTTGCCTTCAGATGCTGCAGCCACGCGCTCTGGCAGGGTTTCGTAATACGCAAACGTCTCCGGGGCTTCGCTGTTGTTCTCCACCAAGACAATCTCGTAATTGGCATACGTGACTCTCTGGGCGATCGACATTACACAGGCGTCGAGCGTCTCAATGTGATCCTTGGTGGGAATCACAATGCTCACCAGCGGCGCAGGCTCCGGCAGCGCATAGCGCATGCGGTAGACAAACGGCGTCTCGGTCTCCTCGACCGTCCCGTGAACGCCCAACGAATCAAAGTGGCGCTGCAGCGCAAGGCGCCCGGCCTCGATGGCATACGGCTTGCTATCGGCAGAACCATCGGCGGTCGATCCCGGAAGCACGCGCCAGTGATACAGCACGTGCGCAACATGTTCAAACCGTGCGCCCGCCGCAAGGCAGCGGAGCGTCAGGTCGTAGTCCTGGGCACCCGCAACATCTTCCGGAGACATGCCAATGCGATCGATAAGTGCCTTCTCCACCATCAGAAAATGCGTCACGCAGTTATGGCTATAGAGCAGGTCGACGTTGAGCCGCGTCTTAAAGACCGGCTGGCCCCACTCCCCCGTTTTCTGGAACATGTCCTCGTCGCAGAACAGGACCTGGGGACGCTCGCCCTCGGCAACCTTGTTCAGCGCGGCAACATAGTGGAATAACGCGTCCGGTTCCAGGATGTCATCGTGGTCCAAGAACGCGATGTAGTCGCCCGTCGCTTGCTCAATACCAGCGTTGGTGTTGAGCACAATGCCGCCGTTGCCGGGAAGCTCGATGCGACGAACGCGCTCGTCGTGAGCGCCTGCCGCAAGGGCGGCCACCGCGTCCCATTCGGGCGAGGCGTCCATAAGGAGCAATTCCCAGTTGTCATAGCTCTGGGCTAGCACCGAGTCCAGCAGCTCGCGCAGGTAGACCCGATCAGTCTTGTAGCACGGCACCACAATGCTCACAAGCGGCCTATAGGCAAAGGCCGCCGAAGCGACACGCTGGCACACCAAATCGGCCGGCTTTGCGCGATGTTGCTCAAACCAACGCCGATAAGCTGCGTCGTCTGCACGCGCATCCTTCATGCGGTTCCAGCTATCGTCGACCATGCCGTTGTACAGGCGACCATCCATAGCGCAAAACCCGCTCTGGATTAGGCCCGTGGGATCAGCCGCAATCGCGACAAAATCCCGTATATCCTGAGGCATCTCTACGCTCAGATACGTTTTATTGACGCGGCATCCGTTCTGCTGCGGCACGTCAACCTGCGATTCAAAAACATGCACGGTAACATCGATGGCGTTCATATGTGTATCGAAGATCTGGAACTCAGGGGTGCACTGGGGGTCTCCCGCCCAGGTAACCTCATAGCGCCACACCGCGCCGGCGTCTGCCGGCAAATAGCGAATGGCATCGATCTCGTAGCGACCGCAGCATTCGCCACGCTGCGCATCGCGGATAAGCGCGCACAGCGCAGGCTTTGCTTTGTAGTTAACCTTGGATTCCAGCTTGGCCACGCGGCTATCGGGGCGAATGGAGCCAAGCTTTTGGCCATCGGACGCAAATGCGACGTCAATCGTAGAGCCGTCCAAAAAGGGAAGCACCAAGACGGCGAGCTCGCGCTCGTAATCGGAAACGGAAGGGCAAAGCGCCAGCACACGGCCATGATCGACCGGGAGCACCAGCGACGGCACACAAGAACCGCTCGTCGTCGCATGGGCAAACGCTTGAGAACCCTCCCGTTCAATAAGCGCGGCGACATCCTGACCGGCAAAACGAAGCAGCACAAACAGACGGCCCTGACTGCGGCAAAGTGCCAAACGCTTGATACTCATCTACACTTCTCGCTTTCCCAGGGCGTTCGCTGCCATACGTTTGCAGGCACCCAGGCGTCCAAACCTCAAGACGTCGTAATCGAACATGAGCTTTTTGCACTCACGGGCATTGGGGGCCTTGCTGGTAAGCGCCGCACGCACCATAGCGGCAACAGAAGGAGCGCATTGTGCGAGCGCAGCATCGCTGCCCACGGCAGAACCGGCAAGCGCCGCGGCAACGGCGGCAAACACCTTGCCGCAGTCCGAACCCAGCAACCTGAGCGCATCGTACAGCACCAGATCGCATAGGAAGTACGCCAGGTCATCGGCATACTGGACATCGAGACCGTCGCGTTGCCAGTCAGCCAGCACCGTGGAGTAAATCTTCACGTGCTCCAGCAGTCGCGTCTCGTCGTCATAGCGCATGGTGTCCATAAGCGAGCCCTTGCGCGCCACGCGGTAGTCATACAGCTTGTTCGAGATAAGCGCGGTCTTACGCGAACGACCGTACACGGCAAAATCGAAGACCTGGTCCTCGCCATACTTAACGGTTTCGTCAAACACGATCCCGTTGCCCAGCAAAAACTCACGCTTGCAGGCGGTGCGCCATGCAAAGGGGCGAGACGCTTCCTTAAACAGCAGGTCAGAGCTATAGCCTTCAAACGACACATCGCGCGGGCTCAGCACATAGTTAAGCCACGGATACCCCGCCTCCAGCGGATACGGATTCGCGCCAAAGGTCAACACGTCGCAATCCTCGCGTTCAAAGGCATCGACGATCACGCGGCATGCATCGGGCGTAAAGCGGTCGTCGGAATCCAAAAAAGCAACAATAGGCGCCGTGGACGCAGCGATACCCGCATTGCGGGCGCTCGACAGGCCGCCGTTGGGCTTATCGACCAGCGTAAAGCGCGCGTCCTTTTCGCAATAGGCAGCCGCAATATCGCGCGAACCGTCCGGCGAGCCATCGTTGACCAGCACGCCTTCCCAATCGGGCATGTCCTGCGCAAGCAGGGAGTCCAGGCACCAGGCCAGGCACTCCTCCACGTTATAGATAGGAACGACAACGGAAATCTTGGGGGTAGCCATAGTCAAGTGCTCCTACTGTGCGACCGGAACGTCATCGGGGTGCGGGTTGTCGCCGTAGGCGCGCTGATACGTCAGCACGCGCCAGACCAGCGGCAGGCCGCCGATCTTAAAGTAGTGTTTAAACGTATTGAGCTTGCCCGGCTTCTTAAAATCAAAGCGCGAATCGATATAGGCGCGGGGCGACTTGACCATCAGTCGCAAGTCGGTCTCGCCACGCGGGTCGAAGAGAGACAGGTCAAAGCGACCGGCATCCCAATCGGCCTTGAGCTCGGGAGATGCCTTCTCCCAAAACTGCTCGCGCAATTCATCGACCAGGCGCTCATCATTCCAACGGTACGTATCGACCTTCATGCGCATTAAAATACCCTGAAGCTGAGCCTTAAGCTCGGGGCGTTCATCCAAAAAGCGCTGCATCTCGGTATATTCGTCGCACACGCAAAACACCTTGTTAGGAGAATTAACGGAGCTCTTCTCGTTATCTTGGCGATAGCACAAAATGGGGTCCGCGATAAACGCAGCACGCTCGGCGCATGCCCAGACCTTAAAGTTAAAACCCGCATCCTGATACGAAGCACCTGGCGTGGGAAGAAACCGAATCTGATTGTCGTTGAGGAACTCGCGCCGGTAGATAGCCGACCAAATGGAAGGTTTGCGGTAGAAGATGCCCGGGCGATCGACGGGGCGATACGCGGCGCCCGTCATATGCTCGTCGATGATCCCAAACAGCTCACGCCGCTCGCTGGGCGTGGACCAATACAGGTAAAAGTCGCCCTTTACCACATCGGCATGCTCGGCATCGGCCTTGGCGACCAGCTTTTGGAGTGAATCCTCAAACATAAAGTCGTCGGACTCAAGGATGCCCACGTACTCGCCGCGCGCCATCTCCAGGCCGCGGTTCATCGAGTCGCCGTAGCCGCTGTTGGCCTTGTCGATCATCTTTACACGGGGGTCGCGCTCCATGTACTCGCGGATGATATCTGGCGAGCTATCGGTGGAGCCGTCGTTGATGCAGATGATCTCGATGTCCTCGAGCGTCTGCGCCACGGCGGAATCGAGGCACTCACGCAGGTAGCGCTCAACATTGCAGATGGGAACAAGAAGCGAAACTTTAGGGGTATCAGAGTTCTGCAAGAGAACCTCCTGTTGAATAGCGTGTAACAGGGTTATTTTAGCAGCCGAGTTGCGGCGGGCGGCAGCGCTTGGAATTAGATAAAACGCTCCAGGCAGGCTTTGAGACCGCGAGTCGAAAGATAGAACAGCGCGGCATCTGCCATCGAAACGCCCGAGGTCGCCGCAACGAGCTTGTGGGCAACACGGCGAACGGCGCCCTTAGCAGGCATATCCGCCCACTCCGTTCCCAAAAACGTCGTGAGGTCCATGTTGACGCGAGCCGCCACGCGATGGAAGTCATCGGCATCCAAGCGCGCCAGGTCGAACACAATGAGGTCCAGGAACCAGGTGATCAGCTCGCCGGGGCACAGGTCCAAAAGACCGTAGGCCGCCCAGCCCTCCAAGACCTCCTCGAGCATTCTCATGTGGGCGTCAAGCTTTTTGGCGCGAGCCTCGGCACTGTTGAACTCGTGCGTCGCCGATTCGCTCTCCATCACGTAGTGGTAGAACTTGTCCGGCATGACGACGGTCTTGCGGGCAAGCGCATAAGCCGCAAATTGGAAGACGACGTCCTCGCCCAAAGCCAAACCGGGGGCGAAGCGAATGCCTTCGCGATTGAGCAGCTCGCGCGAAAAAGCCACGCGGCAGGCATAGGGCTGCGCATTCGAATGGAACAGAAGTTGGGGATCACGGGCGTCGAAGGTACCGGCTTTGGGGCTCATGAGTTGATGGACGCGTTTGGGGGCAGCATCGGCTGGTTCACAGACGCCGCCAAAAACGGCGGCCTCGGCATCTGCAGACTCCATGGCATGCAGTACGCGCTCGACCGTCTGGGCATCGATATAATCGTCGGCGTCCACAAAAAAGACGGTCTCGCCCTCGGCGGCATCGATACCGGCATTTCGAGCACACGAGACACCCGCATTTTCCTGGTCAATCACCAGTACGCGATCGTCGGCCTGCGCGACCTGGCGCAACACGTTCAACGAATCATCAGTCGAACCGTCGTTGACGCAGACAACCTGAATCGAGCGTTCGGACTGAGCCAACAGCGAATCGAGGCATCGCTGAATGGAGCGCGCAGAGTTGTAAACGGGGACGACAATGGTCGCTTTGGGGGTCAAAGTCTCTCCCATGTCGACCTACCCCCTCAGCGATTCGATGAGGAAGGCAGCAACCACGCCTGGGCCTCCAACCGAGGCGTAATACTTAGCACGCCCCAAGGCACCATCCGTCGCAAAACTCGGATGCTCGTCAACCCAGCCCTCAGGATCTTTGAGGATGGCAGCGAGATTTGCGCGCTTCCACGGCTTGAGGTCGTCAAGCGAAAACTCCCCCGCGTCCAAGGCCGCTTGGAACTCCTTGGCCATCTGAACCAGGAACTCCTTATAGAACTTAGGCGCCAAGCGCACGTAGTTCCACATATACGAATCGTACTTAATGAGCTGATTGAACTTGAGCATGCGCGCGACGTCATCACTTGCGTGGTCACGGGCATAATCCTGTCGAATCCAACGCTCGATCTCGGCATACTCGGTATTGACGCAAAAGACCTTAGCCGAAGAATTGACCGAGGAATTCTCGTTGTCCTGGCGATACGACAGCACGGCATCGTGCAGGTAAACAGCCTTATCGGCGCACGCGATCACCTTAAAGGCGAATGACGTGTCCTGAAAGGATGCCCCCGGAGTCGGCAGGAACGTAATGCCGTTGCGCTCAAGAAAATCGCGACGGTACACGGCCGACCAAATCGATGGCTTTTGCTTAAAGAACTGCGTCGTATCGCTCGGATGCACTGGCTTGCCACAATCCTGAGGTCTAAACATCTCGTGCAGCGAACGGCGTTCCTCGGGCTTAGACCAGTAGAAATCAAAGTTCGCCTTCGCAAAGTCGGCATTATTGCTATCGGCGGCCGAGACAAGCTTTTCGAGTGCGTCGGACGCCATAAAGTCATCGGACTCCAAGATGCCAACGTACTTGCCACGCGCCATCTCCAGACCGTGGTTCATCGAGTCGCCGTAGCCGCTGTTGGCCTTGTCGATCATCTTGACGCGCCTATCGCGCTCCATATACTCGCGAATAATCGCCGGCGAGTTGTCGGTCGACCCGTCGTTAATGCAGATGATCTCAATATCCTTGAGCGTCTGTGCCAGGGCGGAATCGAGACACTCGCGCAGGTAGCGCTGAACATTGTAAATGGGAATAAGCAGCGACAGAACAGGGCTGCCAGAGACGTTAGTAGACAAATGTGCTCCTTAGGAAATACCTGTCGTTTCATGGTATCAAAGGGTCAGCGCGCCAGCGGGCGTTTATATAATCTATGGAGCCTCTTGCGGGCAAAGCAGCCCCACATCATGCGGCGGGCCCATGGCAGGTTCCTGCGTTTTATTCAAAGCTTGCCGTCAAGGTGCGCCGAGCCTTTACAATAGGACAGTCCCAAGGACGTATTCGATAGCTTCCGCGCAGCGCATGCGCGCCGCGCGTGAAAGGATATATTGCCCCATGCCTTCAACCCTTCCCGCTCCCATCGATAAGCTCGCCATCGTCGTCGTTACGTACAAGCGCCAGGAACTCCTGGCCAACTTGTTCGACTCCATGACCGAGCTCACGGCAACGCCCTGGCGCATCGTGATTGTCGATAACGAGAATTCGCGCGAGACCGAGGCCATGTGCGCCGCATTTAACGAGCGTCTGGCCAACCTGTGGGGTATCGACACCGAGCAGCCCGACGCGCAGGGCGGCACCGACCGTGTCATCTACGCCCCGCAGCTCGAAAACGGCGGCGGTGCGGGCGGCTTCTCCGCTGGCACTAAATGCGCCTACGATCTGGGGGCCCAGTGGTTCTGGGTGATGGACGACGACGTGCTCGTCATCCCCGAAGGCATCGAGCGTCTTGCCAAGTGGACCGACCGCTACGATGTCATCCAGGGTTCGCGCCTGGACTTTGACGGCGGCGCCTTCTTTTGGCAATACCAACTCATCCTTTCGCTCGGCATTCCCAACCCTGTCGCCAAGTGGGACTTGGGACCCGAGGGCTACCGCACCATGAACCAACTGTGCTTTGAGGGCGGCATGTTCTCGCGCCGCGTGGTCAACAAGATTGGCCTGCCCGACGCACGCTTCTTTATCTACGGCGACGATGCCTGCTACGGCTACGTGGCCAGCCAGCACTTCCCCGCCGCCGTGGTTGCCGACGTGGTGCTCAAGCGCGCCCGCGCCGTCTCCAACTGGGACATCGCCGGTAAGCGCCAACTCAACTCCACGAGCGACACCAACCGCTATTACATCATGCGCAACCGCGGCTATCTGGCCCGCTACATGCAGATCTATGGCGACTATCACCCCATGCTGTTCCGTCTGGGCAACGCCGCGACCTTCTGCAAGGAGTTCATTCGTCTGGCCGCCGTTGACAAGTGCTTTAAGACCGGTATTCCGGCGCTGCGCCGTGGCATGAAGGACGCCCGCAAGATCATCAAGGACCCCAACTGGAAGCCCATGCCGCCCCTGAAGGACGCCGAGTAGCAAAGGGCTTTCGCCATCCCCTATAACCGCTGGCACACCACGGACACGCGCTGCCCGTCAAAGCCAAAGCCCCAGCGCATACGCCCGACGGCAGGGCGTGGCACGCGAATATCATCGATGCCGTTGCGCTCGATTTCGAGCAGCGCCTGAACCGCCAACAGTTCCAGGCCCAGGGCATCGACGCCAGGGTCGTACATCATGTTGATCGTTATCAGCGGGCGCTCGTCCAGCATGCCGAGCGTGTCGGCCACGTCAAACACCCGACCGGTGGGAATCACCTGGATATCCCAGCGATCCGAGACGCCACTTCGCTTGGAGCTGGGATTGCAATAGCCGGGCAGTCCAAAGCAGAGCCCCTGAAGCGCCAGATGATAGGCTGTCGGCATATCTGATTGGCCCACATCGATGCCCAGATCGCCGATAGCACAGCTCAAAGCTTGCTTTACAGTGTCCTCGTCTCCTCGACACAGCCCGTCATGGAACGAGTCGATAACTCCAACGTCCTCAACGGCGCACTCAAACCATTCCAGAATTACAAGACGGAGCGCCTGACGCACTTCGTTGTTAGGCAGACGCAGGGAACGAAGGCACGCGCCGTCCTCCGAATGCCCCGTCATGTCCGTCGTAAGAAATCCAGACAGATACAGCGCTGTCCAGATATCTTCGGGCTTGGCAGCATCGGCCTCCTCGGCATGCACATGCACTGGCGCCTCAATAAACCCATGCGGCTCAAGCAAATCGAACAATGCGGACAGGCGCATGAGATTCCAGTCGCCGACGCATGCGCTCAGACGGTCGGCGTAACCATACAGATCTGCCCGAACGGGCGCGACGCAACCGCGATGTGCGTAGTCCACCACGCGCTCCGGGATCGAGCAATAAAAACCACCAAACAGATAGCCCTCGAGCCACTCACGCGCGTCATCCAGACAGCCGTTGCGACCGATGCGATCAACAGCACCTGGACTTCGTCGTCCGAAAAACCGAACCATCGATCACACCAGCTCGACAGCGGTGTCGCCGACCGATAGGAAACCCCACGTTGGGACAACGCGAACTCGGCAGGACCGGGGCGCTCGCCCATAAGACACGTCAATCGCAACGAGTCGCCGGCGTCGGCAATGGTGTCGAACAACATTCGGCTGAGCGACTCTAGGGAATCCACGCTACCGTCGTCCTTAGCGCCCAAACGCTTTGGACATACCACGTCGTAGTCGTCTATCAGAAGAACAACATGTTCATCGAAAGCTACCTGGAGCAGTTTAATAAGCACGCCAAGCGCCGCATCGATCTCCCTATCGCTGGCCACCCCACGCGCCACCCTCTCGATAAGACGAACCTCACGTCTTGACAGATCAGGCGCGGCAAGCAGCGGCAGCAATCTGGCGCACTCGCGCACGACAGCTCCGCGAATTGCTGCCGCAGCACCAGCGCCATGCCTCGAAGCGGCAGCTGTAAAGTCGAGCATGATGACCGGATAACTCGCGTACTCATCACGATAGCGACCGCCGCCCGCCTGCCAAATCTGGGTACCAGCGAACAGGCTTCGATCCGGCAGCCGGTGATCAGGTCGTTCCAAATAGCACTTGAGCATCGATAGATTCATGCTCTTGCCAAAACCCTTGGGCCGACAGCAAAGCGCAACAGGTGCTTCACTGTCCAATATATCGGCAATAAACATAGTCTTATCGACGAGTAAACACCGATTGATTGCATCGGAAAAGTCGTATGCATCAACCGGTAGAGCTGCGCTATCCGCATGATTGAGCAACCGTGCACCGAACGCATGAGTAAAACCACAATTCACCTGTTCAGACACCGTAAACTCTCCTTCTAACGCAGCACGATGTCCATTGTAGCGAGCGGGTAGAGCGCAACAATATCGACATGCAAACGTTTCGGGCAGCGGTAGCAACAGACCCCCGAGGGGGCATAACAAATCGTTGCACAACAAAAAAGGGGCCCGATGCCGCCGCACCGGACCCCGTCCCAAACTCTTATAGAAAACGATTTGGAAGATTACTCCTCCAAGCCGTCCTCCCCAGAAGCCTTCTTCTGCTGATCGAGCTTATGCTTACCACTTACGATAGACGTAGCGCCCAGTGTGGCCAAGCTTGCACTGGCAAGGCTCGCCATCACAATCAAGTCGCCCGTCTTGGGCATGTTGCCGCCCGAGGACTTGGTAGTTGTAGTCGTCGTGGTCGTGGTGGTCACCGTTTTGGAGTCATTTTGCTCTTGGACCTGGTTGTCAGCACCGCTCTTGTCGTCGTCTTCGGACTGTTTCTTTTCGCCCTCGGCCTTGCTCTTGTCCTTCTCCTCAGATTCAGACTTCTTATCCTCGTCCTTCTTCTGTTCGGACTTGTCGCTCTTCTCCTCAGAGCTAGAACCCTTATCGGATTCGGTCTTCTCGGAAGCCTTGTCCTTGGAGTCGCCCTTTGCGGCTTCGATCTTTTCCGTGGAAACCTGATCAGAGTTGCCCTTGTTCTGGGTCGAGCCGTTATTGACGCCAGCCATCAGCGAAGAGCCCAGCGTAGAACCAAGCTGCTCGGAGAAAGAAGGCTTCTTGTCCGGCGAAGCAACGGGAACGTCCGGCGCCTTATTCGAGTCATCCTTGGAAGCATCGGAACCAGGGGTTGCGTCAGAGCCGGAGCCGTTGTTAGAGCCGGTGCCAACGGACGAATCGCTCGAGCCGGTGGATGAGTTAGAGGTGCCAGCACCGGTCGAACCAGAAGCGTCGCTGTCCGTATTGCCTGCAGAGCTTGAAGACGAATCGCCCGCAGCAGAGCCGTTCGAAACGGAGCCGTTCGAGGTGGAGCCGTCGTTGGTAGTGCCACCAGCAGAGCCATCACCGTCAGCATCGGTCGAGGGCGCATCCATCCTGTCATCGTTAGCATCGTCACGCGAGTCGTCATTCGAATCAGGCGCCGGCGTAGGCTCGGGCTGCACGGGCGTCGCAGCGGCAGCGGCCTCGTCCTCGGCGATATAAACCAAGCAGTCCTTCAGCTCGTTGCGGTAGCGGTTCTTCCAGCCCTCATGATACTGGGGCTGGCTCGAAAACTTGGTGGCAACGTTATCGACCACGCTATTGAAGAGCGCCGTCACAAACTCGCGGTCGGACATATCGTTGGAGAGATTCGCCCAACGGAAGAAGTCCCTGCAGCCACCGGTGCCGCACATGTTGGTAATGCTCCACACCATGCCCTTAACGCAATCGGCACGGCCCGAAATATCAATACCTAGGCCGCTCTTGAGCCACGCCTCGGTCACCGCATAGTACGAGTTGTACGCATAGGCATCTTGCAGAGCCGAAAACTCAGCAGGGTCGGTGTTATAAGCGCCCTGGAAGGCCTCCTGCGCAATACGGCCCAGCTCAGTGAGCTGGGCGTTCTCGTACATGGCATTGCTCGTGTTAGAAATCTCGCTGCCGCGATCAATCGCATCCTTGAGCATGCTGTATTTCTCGGGATTGTAGTTGTAGACCTGCTTCATAAACGGAATGAGCGACCAACGACGGTCGAACTGGTAATAACCCAGCGCGTTATAGCCGTCGCCATACGAAAAGCCCTGGTTATAGTTGCCATGGCTCTCGTACTTGGTAAAGTACTTCATCTCGGGGGTCACGTTAACAAACGAAACGCCCTGGACCGACCTCAGCACGCCCGAGAAGGACTGCTGGGTGTAGAGACCCTTATCGATATCGGTGGCATCCGAGGCAACGCCCGGCGTGGGCTCCTCGGCAGCGGCGGGTGCCGGCACGGAAACGGCGCCAAACGAAAGCGCCAGCGTCAGGCCCGCGACAATCGCAGAATGCTTGGGCTGCATAAGATCCTCCCTGCATTGGTGTAGTTAAAGTGCAGTTTGCAAAGATAGAAATAAGTATTGCAGCTCGCCCGTTGTTGCACAACAACCCCTCGGTAAACGGCAACAACCCTCCGCGAAATCTTAAGGAATTGCGCTCAACCTACAGCTTAATGTCAAAGTTGATCTCTGGGACGGCGGCAAGGTCGGCCAACGACACGCCGTCGACGTACTTTTCGATCACGTCGTCCAGACCGCGCCAGAATTTGACGGTCGAGCAGAGATCGCTGCGAGCGCAGCTGTTGTCGATGCCATCGCACGCCACCGGAGCCGTGCTGCCCTCGACGGCGCGCAGGATGTCGCCGGCACGCACCTCGGCCGGGTCCTTGGCCATCATGTAGCCGCCGCCCTTGCCGCGCACGCTCTTAAGTAGGCCCGCCTTCATGAGCGGACGAACCAGCTGCTCCAGATACTTTTGCGAGATACGCTCGCGGTCGGCGACCTCGCGCAAAGCGATCTTGCCCTCGGCGTCGCCCAGCGCTGCGATATAGATCATCAGTCGGAGGGCATAGCGGCCCTTAGAAGAAATGAGCATACCTACCCTCCCATCGCATCTGGGACAACATAACCAGGTTTGTTTGTCCCAAATCTTAAGTAAGTGGGACAAACACAACAGGTTATTTTGTCCCAGAATTTGAAAAGTCGAGTGGATTAGTCGGGTTTTCCCTTGACTAACGCCGAACCCATAGTAACTTTATTCCGAGAAGATTCCTAGGGTTTAGTACACCTATGAGTACACCATATACAGAGAGGGACAGCATGAGCGCAAATCCGCTGCTTTCCATCGAAGGTCTGACTGCCTCCGTGGACGAGAAGACCATCCTCCACAACGTCAACCTCAACGTCGCCGCCGGCGAGACCCACGTGCTGATGGGCCCCAACGGCGCGGGTAAGTCCACCCTTGGTCACCTGGTCATGGGCGACCCCGTCTACACCGTCAACGACGGCCGCATCATCTTTGACGGCCAGTACATCACCGGGCTCACCACCGACAAGCGCTCGCGTGCCGGCCTGTTCCTGAGCTTTCAGGCCCCGGTCGAGATCCCGGGCGTGCCGCTGTCGAGCTTTTTGCGCGCCAGCATCGCCGGCCGCCCCGGTCTGGAGATGAAGGGCAAGGAGTTCCGCCGCCGCGTCAAGGAGCTCGCGGCCGAGCTCAACATGGATACCGCCTATCTCAACCGCGAGCTGGGCGTGGGCTTCTCGGGCGGCGAGAAGAAGAAGGTCGAGATGCTCCAGCTTCTGCTGCTGCAGCCCAAGCTCGCCATCCTCGACGAGACCGACTCAGGCCTGGACGTCGACGCGCTTTCCACCGTCAGCCACGGCATGGACGCCTACCGCAAGAGCTGCGACGGCTCCATGCTCATCATCACGCACAACACGCGCATCCTGGAGCACTTGGATGTCGACCGCGTCCACGTTATGGTCAAGGGTCATATCGTGCGCGAGGACGACGCCTCGCTCATCCCCTGGATCGACAAGAACGGCTTTGAGACCTTCGAGCGCGAGGCCGCCGAGCAGCGCGCCCAGGCCGAAGCCGCCGCTGCCGGGCAGCAGGCGTAAAGGGGCGACGCAATGACCAAGAACCGCACCGAGGTCGCGGACATCGACCGCAGCCTCTACGACTTCACCTATGGCGAGGAGGGATTCGAGCGCCTCGACGCCGGCATCACGCCCGACATCGTGCGCGAGATCAGCGCCAAGAAGGACGAGCCGCAGTGGATGCTCGACCTGCGCCTCAAGTCCCTCGAGATCTTCAACCGCTTCCCTGACCCGACGTGGGGCCCCTCCATCGAGGGCCTGGACATGGACAACATCGTCACCTACGTCAAGCCCAACACCGACCAAAAGCACGACTGGGAGTCGGTGCCCGACGACATCAAGAACACCTTTGAGCGCTTGGGCATCCCCGACGCCGAGCGCAGCTACCTGGCGGGCGTCGGCGCGCAGTACGACTCCGAGCTCGTCTACCACAACATGCAGGATACGGCGTCCAAGATGGGCATCGTCTACTCCGGCATCGAGGAGGCCCTGCACGACCCGCAGTGGGAGCCGCTCATCCACGAGAAGTTTATGACGCTCATCCCGCCCACCGACCACAAGTTTGCGGCCCTGCACGGCGCCGTATGGTCGGGCGGCTCGTTTGTCTACGTGCCCAAGGGCACCAAGCTCGACTTCCCGCTGCAGAGCTACTTCCGCCTTAACGCCAAGGGCGCCGGCCAGTTTGAGCACACGCTCATCATCGTCGAGGACGATGCCGACCTGCACTTTATCGAGGGTTGCTCCGCGCCCAAGTACAACGTGGCCAACCTCCACGCCGGCGCCGTCGAGCTCTTTGTGGGCAAGCGTGCGCACCTGCGCTACTCAACTATCGAGAACTGGTCCAAGAACATGTACAACCTCAACACCAAGCGTGCGCGCGTGGACGAGGACGGCGACATCGAGTGGATCAGTGGCTCCTTCGGCAGCCACGTGGGCTACCTCTACCCCATGAGCGTGCTCAACGGCCGCCGCGCTCGCTCGAGCTTTACCGGCATCACCTTTGCCGGCGCCGGGCAGAATCTCGACACCGGCTGCAAGGTCGTGCTCAACGCCCCCGAGACCTCGGCGACCGTCGAGACCAAGGGCATCTCCAAGAGCGGCGGCATCCAGACGTTCCGCAGCTCTATTGTGGCGACACCCAAGGCCGAGGGTTCCAAGGCAACCGTGAGCTGCCAGTCGCTGATGCTCGACGACCAGAGCCGCTCCGATACCATCCCCGCTATGGACATCCGCGCCAAGAACGTCGACATCGGCCACGAGGCCACCATCGGCCGCATCGGCGACGACAAGGTGTTCTACCTGATGAGCCGCGGTATCTCGGAGGAAGAGGCCCGCACCATGATCGTCAACGGCTTTGCCAACCCGGTCTCCAAGGAGCTGCCGCTTGAGTACGCCGTCGAGATGAACAACCTGATCAAGCTCGAGATGGAAGGAGCGATCGGATAATGAAACAGACCACGAACACCGCTGCGACCACGCTCGAGCAGGTTAATGCGATGCCGGCCGCAACTTGGGGCTGGCTCAAGATGAACCAGACCAAGCTCGAGCTTTCGGACGAACTTGCCGCCGCCCCCGCCGAGGCCGTTGAGGTCGAGGGCTTGGACGAGCAGCTTGCCGGCTCGGCCGACGCCTTCGACGCCGCCATGGACGCCATGGCCGAGCGCTTCCCCGAGCGCCGCGCCTCCGCCCCCGGCGACGCTGCCGACCGTGCCCGCATCACGCCCGAGACCGAGCTCGACGTGCCCGCCACCTCTGTTTACCAGGCCGGCGCCATCAAGCTCGAGGAGGAGCTCTCCCCTGCCGAGGCCTTCGAGACCGGCATGGGCGAGGCCGCCTATGCGTATCTGACCGAGCACGCCACCAAGCGCATCGTCATCGATGTTCCCGCCTACCAGCACGCCGCCGTTACCGTGCGCGTGAGTGGCGTCGACGCAGCGGCTGCGATTGCCGCCATCGACGTCGTCGCCCGCCCGCAGGCAACGCTCGACCTCGCCCTAGCCCTGGACTCCCCCGTTGCCGGCGAGGGCGTCGTGGGCTCCGTGCTGCGTGTGTGCGCCCACGAGTACGCCACCGTCAACGTGACCTGCACGCAGACACTCGACGACAGCTGGATCGCACTCGACGACACCGGCCTGTTCCTAGACGAGGGCGCGCGCGTCAACGTGCAGCACACTGTCCTGGGTGCCGGCGCCAGCGCCACCGGCCTTGCCGGCGACCTGCTGGGCGATACCGCCAAGGTCACCATCGATACCGATTACCTGGGCGCCTGCGAGCAGGTGCGCGACTTTAACTACGAGCTGCGCCACCGCGGTCGCAAGACCGAGTGCGAGATCGACGCCAACGGCGTGCTGACCGGCACGTCCAAGAAGGTCTACCGCGGCACCATCGACCTCGTGCACGGCTGCAAGGGTGCAACCGGCACCGAGCGCGAGACGGTGCTTTTGGCCAACAAGGGCGTCGACAACAAGACCGTCCCCGTCATCCTCTGCGACGAGGACGACGTCGCCGGCAACCACGGCGCCACCATCGGTCACGTCCGCGACGAGCAGCTGTTCTACCTCGCCTGCCGCGGCCTTGACCAAAACGCCGCCGAGGACCTGTTCATCCGCGCCAAGCTGGAAGACGCCGCGCTTTCCGCCACCGACGAGCGTACCCGCGCCGCCGTCGTCCGCTTGGGCAACAACCTGATCGACAACTTTGAAGAGGAGCTCGCATGATCGACACCGAGCACGTTAAATGCGACACCTGTACCGCCCCCGAGCCCATGGAGCTCGACGCCAGCGACGAGGCCTCGCGCGGCTGGCCTACCGTAGACATCGAGACCAACCCCTACAAGGCACAGTTCCCGCTGTTCCAGCAGCATCCCGAGATCGCCTTCCTCGATAGTGCCGCCACCGCGCAGCGTCCCGCCTGCGTGCTCGACGCCGAGCGCGATTTCTACCAGCGCATGAACGCCAACCCCCTGCGCGGCCTGTACTCGCTGTCCGTCGAGGCCACCGACGCCATCGCGAAGGTCCGCCAACAGATCGCCGACCTCATCGGCGCCCCCCAGGCCAACGAAGTCGTCTTCACCCGCAACACGAGCGAGTCGCTCAACCTGGTCGCCAAGAGCTTTGCACCCACAGTCCTCGAGCCGGGCGACGAGGTCGTCATCACCATCATGGAGCACCACTCCAACCTGATTCCGTGGCAGCAGGTCTGCCGCGAGACCGGTGCCAAGCTCGTCTACCTCTACCCCACCAAGACCGGCCAGCTCACGACCGAGGAGGTTCTGGCCAAGGTGGGCCCCAAGACCAAGATCCTGGCCGTGGGTCAGGTCTCTAACGTCCTGGGCGTCGAGAATCCGGTCAAGAACCTCGGCAAGCTCGTGCACAAGTACGGCGGCTATCTGGTCGTCGACGGCGCACAGTCGCTGCCGCACATGCCAGTCAATGTGGCCGATCTGGGCGCCGACTTCTTTGCCTTTAGCGCGCACAAGGCCATGGGCCCCATGGGCATCGGCGTGCTGTGGGGCAAGATGGATCTGCTCAACGCCATGCCGCCCATGCTTACCGGCGGTGAGATGATCGACTCGGTTACTGAGCAGGACGCCGTCTGGGCTCCCGTCCCCGAGAAGTTCGAGGCCGGCACGCAGGACGCCGCCGGCATCTTCGCCACAGGCGCCGCCCTCGACTACCTCGTCAACACGGTGGGCTACGAAAACATCCAGGCACGCGAGCAGGCACTCGTCCACTACCTGATGGGCGAGCTCATGCAGCTCGACTTTGTCCAGATCATCGGCTCAATCTATTGGGATAACCACCACGGCGTCGTGAGCTTTAATGTCAAGGGCATCCACCCGCACGATGTCGCGAGCATCATGGACATGGACGGCGTCTGCATCCGCGCCGGTCACCACTGCGCGCAGCCGCTGCTCACCTGGCTGGGCGTCGAGAACCTTGCCTGCTGCCGCGCCAGCGTAGCCTTCTACAACGACAAGGCCGACATCGACAAGTTCATCGCCGGCCTGCATCACGTTTGGAGCACGTTCAATGGGTAATCTGTACACCTCCACCACATTTATGGAGCACAACTCGCACCCCGACTATAAGTACGAGATGGATGCTCCCACGCACGAGCACGACGGCATCAACCCTAGCTGCGGAGACGAGCTCACCTTGCAGCTGCGTGTCGAGAACAACGTGATCGAGGAGGCCTCCTTTACCGGTCACGGCTGCGCCATCAGCCAGGCCAGTGCCGACATCATGGCCGACCTCATCACCGGCGAGACCGTCGAGGAAGCTCGCCACCTGGCAGAGCTCTTCCTCGCCATGATCCGCGGCGAGAAGCTCTCCGAGGAGGACCTGGAAGACCTGGACGAAGCCGCCCAGCTCCAGGACATCTCGCACATGCCCGCCCGCGTCAAATGCGCCGAGCTCGCCTGGCGCACCCTCGACGGCATGCTCACGGGACAAAATAATCAGTAGTATTTGTCCCAAATCTTAAGAATTTTATTGGCCGAATCGCTTGACAAGAGTGGTTCGGCCATTTTCTATTCCGAGCCCTCAGCCTGAGCCTTTACCTGCGCATAAGCGCGCACGATACGAGAGACGGTACTCTTGCTGATTCCCGTATACCGTTCGATCTCGCGCACCGTGTAGCCGCCATCGTGCAGAGCGAAAATGATTCCGTCTCGCCGCGAGGGCGCTACGGTCTTGAGTTCGTTGAGCGGCACACCCAGGCGCTTCGCCATCTTGTCGGCAAACGCACGCCGCTCCCACTCCGTCTCATCCATATCGTGAATCACCGGATCGGAACCATCGGGCATCGACAGAGAATAATCCAGAAACCCCTTGGCAGACTCAAAGAGCTCAAGCACACAAGAAGGATCCGAAAATCCCCTCGTCATATCGTTGTCATACGCTCGAAGATACTCGGCAAAGCTGCTCCAGGGATAACGCTCGATCAGGGCGATACCCGCCTCCTGCGGATTAGCGTGAACATAGCGAATGGCAGCCATCAGATAACGGTCGGTATCGAGCGAGCGCCGGTCAAAACGGTTCTGGAACAGATGGCCCGTGCGCCCCGTGCGTTTATTGAACCGCCGCGCGTACGTCAAAAGCAGCCGGTGCATCGCCGCGCTCATCGCGTCCTCGTAATCTGCAAACACCAAATGCACGTGATTGCCCATAAGGCACCAGGCTACAACCGTCACGCCCGCCTCGCGGCAGCAATCACGCATCAGCTCCAAAAACTCCCACCGGTCTTCATCGCCCTCAAAGATGAGCTGCTTGCCCACACCGCGGGCACAGACATGGTAAAAGCCGGTAACCGTTCTCCAAACGCGCTGCATGGCGCTCCCTTCGCCGGGATCTGATTGCCATCCAATACAGCACGATTGAAGCGTGCCATCAAAACATTCACGCAAAACAATACACTCGCGCGGCCAAAGGCAGTAAACGGGCGGCGAACGGCACCGTTGCAACAGGTCAGACCCCGCAACGCATACAAGAGCTGACCAAAAGCTTGCCCAAGACGAACCCCCTCTACGGAAATTCGCGACCACAGAACATATAGTTAAACCGTTTCAATTAAAACTTCCGGACTTCTCGCTACGAAAACTGAGCCGTTCGCCGAATATTCCGTGCATTTCGCGGTATTATAGGGGCTGCATGTCATGTCCCTTTCGAAGGGTCGCCCGGCAATCGCCAGCCACGACCCCCAGACGGGACGCCAACACGATAGAGAGGAGAGGCATGCAGTACTCACAGGAAGTGGAGAACATGTGCCCCGTTGCCAAGGGTGCATACCACGGCCCCGCACCCATCCCCGAGGAGGGCAAGTGGGTCCAGGCTAAGGAGATTTCCGACATCTCCGGTCTTACGCACGGTGTGGGTTGGTGCGCACCTCAGCAGGGCGCCTGCAAGCTCACGCTGAACGTCAAGGACGGCATCATCGAGGAGGCCCTCGTTGAGACCATCGGCTGCTCGGGCATGACCCACTCTGCTGCCATGGCTTCCGAGATCCTTCCCGGTAAGACCATCCTCGAGGCCCTCAACACCGACCTCGTCTGCGACGCCATCAACGTTGCTATGCGCGAGATCTTCCTGCAGATCGTTTACGGCCGCAGCCAGACCGCGTTCTCCGAGGGCGGCCTGCCCGTGGGCGCCTCCCTCGACGACCTCGGCAAGGGCCTTCGCTCTCAGGTCGGCACCATGTTCGGCACCAAGGCCAAGGGCGCTCGTTACCTCGAGCTCGCTCAGGGCTACGTCACCCGCATGGCTCTCAACGACAAGAACGAGATCATCGCTTTCGAGTTCCTGAACCTCGGCAAGTTCACCGACGCCGTCAAGGCCGGCAAGACCCCCGAGGAGGCCATCGCTGGCGCTATGGGCCACTATGGTCAGTGGGAGAACGCTGCCAAGTACATCGACCCGCGCACCGACGAGGAGACTCACTCCGTCGCCAGCGTGTTCCCGGTTCACGAGTAGAAAGGGAGGGAAATAACTATGACTGTTACGTTCGAAGGTTACGAGCGCCGCGCTGACAAGATCAACAAGTGCCTCGCCGACAACGACATCGCCTCCCTCGAGGAAGCTCTGCAGATCTGCACCGACAAGGGCTTCAACCCGCGTGAGATCGTCAACAACACCCAGTCCATCGCCTTCCAGAACGCCGAGTGGGCCTACACCCTCGGCTGCGCTCTCGCTGTCAAGCGTGGCGCCAAGACTGCTTCTGAGGCTGCCGCCATCATCGGCGAGGGCATCCAGGCCTTCACCGTTCCCGGCTCCGTCGCCGAGGACCGCAAGGTCGGTCTGGGCCACGGCAACCTGGGCGCTATGCTGCTCTCCGACGACACCGAGTGTTTCGCCTTCCTGGCCGGCCACGAGTCCTTCGCTGCCGCTGAGGGTGCTATCGGCCTGGCTCTGAACGCCAACAAGGCTCGCAAGAAGCCGCTGCGCGTTATCCTGAACGGTCTGGGCAAGGACGCCGCCCAGATCATCGCCCGCATCAACGGCTTCACCTACGTGAAGACCCAGTTCGACTACTACACGGGCGAGCTCAAGGTCGTCGAGACCATCCCTTACTCCGATGGTCCCCGCGCTGCCGTTAACTGCTACGGCTCCGACGACGTCCGCGAGGGCGTTGCCATCATGTGGCACGAGAACGTCGACATCTCGATCACCGGTAACTCCACCAACCCCACGCGCTTCCAGCACCCCGTCGCTGGCACCTACAAGAAGGAGCGCCTCGAGGCTGGCAAGAAGTACTTCTCCGTCGCTTCTGGTGGCGGCACTGGCCGTACCCTGCACCCGGACAACATGGGCGCCGGCCCTGCCTCTTACGGCATGACCGACACCATGGGCCGCATGCACTCCGACGCCCAGTTCGCCGGTTCTTCCTCCGTGCCTGCGCACGTCGACATGATGGGTCTCATCGGCATGGGCAACAACCCCATGGTCGGTGCCACCGTCGCCTGCGCTGTCGCCGTCGAGGAGGCCCTCAAGGCCTAATCGCGCCCGTGCGATGCTCATATAGTTGAGCTTTGGAGCCGCTACCTTTCGAGGTAGCGGCTCTTTTTGTTTGCGCTGCTGCAGGGTGGCTAACGCCAATATATCAGTTGGGGCGATATACGAGATGTGATGAAATGGAGCATCAGAACGCCCATGACGCCCACCTGCCATATGTGCCCTTTACCGATTTGCCGAGTCTTTGCGGCCCCATTGCCGATCACCCGTGCGACAATGCGCCGGACGAGAAAGGAATCCGATGGAATCGACTGATGTACTGGTAATTGGATCTGGCATTGCGGGACTTTGCGCCGCCATCGAAGCGGCACGCACGGGTGCAACCGTCACTGTGGCAAGCGCCGGCAAGACTATGAGTGGATCGAGCTTCTTCCCCGGAACCTGGGGCCTGGGGCTTATCGGACCCGTTAACGAAGACGACGAACAAGACCTCATCGACACCATCCAGACCGTTGGTGGCGGCGTCGCCGACCCCGAGCTTGTCCAGACGTTTGTCCGCGGCATTCCCCAGGCAATTACATGGCTCGAACGGGATCTGGGTGTTGAACTTCAACGCCCACAAAATGCCGAGAGCGCCCAGCAAAAGCAGTTTATCCCCTGCTTTGACCACAAGACGCGCATGTGGCGCGGCCTCACCCGCAAGCCCCTTGAGGACGCTCTGACGACCCGAATCGAGTCACTCGGCATTCGCCTGCTCCCCCGCTATGAGCTTATCGACCTTGTTGAGGACACGAACGGTAGAATAACCGGAACCGTGCTCTACGACCTCACCGAAAATCGAATCGTGCCCTTTGCTGCCAAGGCCACGATCATCGCAACCGGTGGCACAGGCGGCCTGTTCGAGCGCAGCCTTACGTCGGCTGATGTGCTCAGCTCCTCGCAGGCCATCGCGCTGGCGCACGGCGCAACACTTACTAATATAGAGTTCATGCAGATGATGCCCGGTTTCATCGAGCCCAAGCGCAACCTGGTCTTCAACGAGAAAACCTGGCGCTACGTACATGTAGACCAGCCGGTAGATATTGCCGACGACAAGCTGGACGACCTGCTTGAGCAACGCTCCGGATACGGTCCCTTCACTTCGCGCCTGGCTTCCAGCGCCATCGATCTCGTCATCGATCAGGCAGGTGTCGAAGGCCTGGCACTCCACTACGACTTTCCCCGCGAGGATGTCCCAGAGTTTGTGCAGACCTTTGCCACCTGGCTGCAAGACGAGCACGGCATCGCCCCGACTGACGAGATGCGCGTTGCGATGTATGCCCACGCCGCTAACGGCGGCATCAAGATCGATAAGACCGCGCAAACGGGCGTTGAGGGCCTCTACGCTTGCGGCGAGGCGACAGGCGGCATGCACGGCGCCGACCGCATTGGTGGCTTGTCAAGCGCCAACGGCATCGTGTTCGGGCGCATCGCAGGCGCATCGGCAGCCCAAGCAGCACAGAAAGAGCCCGAGACAGCCCTGAAGGCGGATATCGCCCTCCCCCAGTACGGCATAGCCGCAACAGATGCCGAACGCCTGACACACAGCCTAAGGCACACGATGAGCACCTATTGCATGATCAACAGGACCGAAACAGGCCTATCCGAGGCACTACACGAGCTTGAAAACATTCAAGATGATGCCACAGCTCTAAATAAGCCGCATGCCAACGACAGCGAAATCGCTGCGCTCGCCCGCATACAGTCGCAGATTCAACTAGCACAGGAAATGGTCAAAGCCATGCGCAACCGAACCGAAAGCCTGGGCTCGCACTATCGAGCGAATTAAACTGGACACCTATCTAAAGCAGAACACAACTAATCGATATCTATGGGCCCCGTGAGCTCGAAGTGGCACGGGGCCCATTCGTGTCCGCACGGCAGCGTATCCTTATTCCGAATACAGAGCGTGCAAAGCCTGCATAGACAATAGACCAGCGAGGAGGAGATATGGACAGTAGAGATATCGAGAAGTGGCGTGTCAAACTTGATAGCTACGCCAATGTGGAAGACGGCGTTGAGTATTGGCTCGCACGCGATTTAATGGAACCCATGGGATACACTCGATGGGAGAACTTCGCCGAAGTTGTTAAGAGGGCAAAAGTCTCGTGCGAAACAAATAAAACTCCAGTTGATTCCCATTTTCGTGACACCACGAAAATGGTAACTGCCGGTGTCGCCGCTCGTGCGGTTAAAGACTACAAGCTTACGCGCTATGCATGCTATTTAATCGCCCAGAACGGAGATTCAAACAAGCCAGAGATTGCACTCGCCCAAGCATACTTTGCCGTGCAGACGCGCCGCCAAGAGCTCATAGAGCAGCGCTTCGCAGAGATTCAGCGCTTACAGGCGCGCCACTCGCTATCCGATTCAGAGAAACAGCTCTCGGGTATTGCATTCAAACGCGGCGTGGACTCCAAAGGATTCGCGATCATCAAGTCGAAGGGCGATGAAGCGTTATTCGGCGGCAGAAGCACGGCGGAAATGAAGCAGCAGCTCGGCATACCCAAGAGCGCGGCATTGGCGGACAGGTTAGCCGATGTCCTCATCAAAGCAAAGGACCTTACGAACTCGATGACGGCCTTCAACGCCGAGGAACACGACCTGTACGGTCTGGACAAGATCAAGCAAGAGCACGTCGAGAACAACACAAGCGTGCGTGGCAGCCTCATCGACCGCGGAATTGTACCCGAGAACCTACCGCCTGCCGAAGATACAAAGAAGCTCGAACGTCGCGTGAAAGCAGACGAGAAAAAGCTCAAGGAGGGTACAGACGGATTCACCGACCCCCAGGGCAGGCTCGACTTGTAAAGCGTCTGTGCCCTTACGGGTTCAGCCTCATGAGAGGTTAATAAAAAAGACGGCCAACCGAAGTTGACCGTCTTAACAATCTTTGGTGGGCCGTCAGGGGGTCGAACCCTGGACCTTGGGATTAAGAGTCTTGAACGTGATGTTATGGAGTGCCTTGTAGCAGCAAAATCGCAGGTAGTTATGTTTCCACACTCTCTCACCGCACTGAAACTGCATTGCAGAACGGATATTGACGGATACCCGGCAATGCATAAAGCCCCTCCCCGTCAGTTCATGCCGGGGAGGGGCTGCATCTATCAATTTCTAAAGTCTTTTTGGCTGCCGACGCGCACGATTGCCCATCCGAGAAGACCGGTCAGCAGTCCTGCAGCAGCGCCGACAATAAAACAGATATCAAACGGATTCATATGCACACCTATCGATAGAGTTGCTTGACGAGCGCTTGGCCGATGGCGACGTTGGTGTCGCGGCCCTGGTATCCGTCCGCACCCGATGATCCGCACGAGATACCTTGAGCGATAAGCCACTGCTGGTGTTTGAAGACCGTTCCCGAACCCATCTGTCGCGCCTGAACACCGCCGACCACGGGATAGACTTTGCATCCGACCTTGTCCTGCAGGGCGCGGACGGCATTCGAGCCAACCCCGCCCTTGACGTACTCGATTACGCCGCGGTCGCATGCCCAAAGGTATCGCTCATTCGCCGGCCATTGACCGGAGATCACGCCATCGGCAGTCGTGCCGAGCTGGCGTTGCAGCTCCTTGGCCATCTTCGGGCCGAAATATCGCGTGTCTCCGAGGCTCGGGACCGTATTGTCCGCGACTTCCGTATTTGACCCATTCAGTGTCTTGCCGTCGCCAAGCCAGTAGAGCGTGCCGTCCCATGGGTAGCTGTAGTACGCCTTGATGTTGGACTCGCGCCCGGTCTGGTCGCCCTTGGTGCCGGTGACGGTCCCCTTTTCAGAAATGGAGAATTGGGCCAAGAGGTCGCCGCGAGCTGATCCATAGGGAGAGACGCACACGGCGGTGTGGCACTTCTCGTTGAGGTAGATGTCTCCACGCTGGGCGGACTTGACGCCCATCTTACGCCAGCCGAAAAGACCCGTCTTGAGCAGCTGCTCCCGCATGTTTCCGGTATACGAGGCTCCGAAGGTATTGACGCCGACCGCGCGGAGGGCGGTCACTACGGCCGAGGAACAGTCGCGATCGCCACCGGCAATAGTGACGGTGGTGCCGTCGGACAGACAAATCGTCTCGGTCGTTCCGTCCCCCATGCGGTTGGCCTGCGAGTATCCGTGACCGCCGCCCCCATCATGGGAGACGAGGTGTTCCATGACCTGCGCGAAGGCCTCGCGCTGTGTGATGGCCATGGCCTACTCAACCGCCTTGGCGTCATATGCGGCATGGGGCTCGCTGTACGACATGGCACGCTTCGAGTCCGACGCGCCCTTGGTGGTCGGATCGACGATCACGCCGAAGCCGGCGAGAACGGTCAGGATGATTCCGACGAGCTGGATGAGCGACCCCTGAGAGATAGGCGCCACGACTCCGAGGATTCCGAGCACCTGATAGGCTGCGCTGATTACGGTGGCGGCCAATGCCGCGAGCGTCTGCTTATTCTTGAAGCGAAGGGCCCAGTTGATTTTCATTTTTCAGCTCCTAATCTGACCCGCCGATACCGTGATGCAGGTCGTAATTCTTCTCGACGCGGTCGAGCCGGTTGAACAAGGTGATGACCTGTTGCTCGACTTTCGTGAGGCGCTCGCCGTGGTCGTCGAGCTTGCGGTTGATCTCCTTGACGCCGTCCTTGATCTCGCTCGTGTCGCCGCAAAGGCTGTCGAGCTTGTCTTCGGTCCGCTGCTCCTTGGCAGACGATGTTTTGGATACGGAGACGCGCCCGATGAAGAACGTGACAATCACAACGGCGGCCGAGAGGACCGACGTTGCCTCCCCGATGCTCAGCGCCGGCACCCTAAACCTCCTCCGCGTACTCTTCTCCGACGATCTCCTCATATTCGTCGCATGTGATCCACTTGCAGTCCACGGCTCGATGCACCATGGCCTTGGTCCAGAGGCCGCGCTCGTAGTAGCGCCTCACCTTGTCATAGTTCTTCGAGTGCGCCACCGTGGTTGCAGCCTTGACGCGTACCGCCATTACTGTTCACCCCCGACCGTCATCATCAGGTAGTCGATGTTTGCCGTGTTGGTCTCGGTTTGGCTGGGCTCGGCGACCTTCTCGCGCATCTGCTCAAGCAGCTTGTCCACGTCCGGGGCCTCACCCTTTCCGTAGGCGGCGACGGCCGCGGTGTAGGCGAGCTTTCGCGCCTTCCGCTCAACGTACTCGTCATCGTCGATAACGCCCGCGTCGTGCGCCGCGTCGGGGTCGCCGATCTGCGACAGCAGATCGCGCAGGGCGTTGACCTTGGCCATGGTGCCGTCTTGAAGCTCGTTGGGGCGCGGCATGTCTTCCTCAGTGTCCATGCGGACTCCTCTCTTGTCGGGGAATGTGTCGCCATCGTATTGGCGCCGTGAGATTGCCGGGCCGCTTCGATGGGCGCAAAGAAAGAAGGCGCGCCGCGGCACGCCTTCGATGCTTCTGTTATTTCGCGGCCGCTTCGCTTAGGCCGCTGCTTTGAGTTGCCGGTTCTCCGCTATTGCGAGGGCTTGCCTCCGCTTGAATCGTCCCTCGGGTTGGCCTGCATTGAGCACCCCCCCTCCCGCGCGAGATTTTCGAACAGGCTGCGGTACAGCGCGTCCATGGCCCGCACGCTGCGGTGCGCGTCCAGCCGCTTCATGCCGCCGCGCCAGTTCTGGTAGCTCCGCTCAACCTGCTCGGGGGTCATGATGCCATCGGCGACCATGCGGGCCATCTTCTTGAGCTTGCGGCGCTCCCGCGTTATGGAGTCTCGGCACGGCTTCACGACTATGCGGCCCGTCTCCGTGTAGAAGATGCGCTTCTTCAGCCACGTGAACCCGCGCGACAGCTTCACCACGCGCGTCTTGCGCGGGTTCAGCTCTATGCCCAGCTCGGCGCACTTGCGCCCTATCAGCAGCAGGCACACCTGCAGGTACTCCTTGCTCTCGTGGATCAGGTAGAAGTCGTCCATATAGCGCCCGTAGGCCTCGGGGCGCAGCATCTCGACCACGTAGTGGTCGATGCGGTTGGGGTGCGCCACCGCGCATATCTGGTTCGGCTCGCTGCCCAGACCCAGGCCCACCTCGCCCTGGACGTCTATCAGGCGGTGCTCGAGGGCGACCACTCGCGGGTCCAGCAGCGCGTCGGCCACTTGCCGCTTGACGGGCGCGTGGGCTATGCGGGCGAAGTAATCTGAGAAGTCGCCCAAAAGGATGTATCCCTCGCGCCTGTGCCGCCGCCAGTGGTCGGCCAGGTGGCGCTTGAGCAGCTTCAGGGCGTAGTCGGTGCCGCGCCCCTTGATGTTGGCGGAGTTGGCCGTTATGAGTGTCGGGACTATCGCGGGTACGAGGGCGTTCTGAGAAAGCGACTTCTGAATCACTCGCTCTGGGAAGTGCACGGCGCTGATGTGGCGCAGCTTGCCGCGCTCCCACAGGTCGAAGCGGATGAAGCCTCGGCATATGTCGCGGCCCTCCAGTAGGTCGCGGCGTGACTTGACGGCGTTTCGCAGGTAGTCCTTCATGTACCGCTGCGTCGACGACTTCCACATCACGCCGCGCGCAGCCTGCTTCGACGCCCTGCACAGGCTGTTGAGGTCGGCCACGGACTCAAGCGTGCACGCCTTCACGCGCTCGGCCTTGGCCCTCGCGCGCTTCTCCTCGCGGCGCTTTCGGCGCGCCGCCCGCCTTTGTTCGGAATTCACAGAAGGCACCCCGCACGGCTCTCAGTGTGGCTCTGGCAGCCGCTTGAGGTATGGCCATGAAACGCGGCGAAGCCACGGAGCGCCGCGCCATGCAAGCAGCGTCCGGCCACCCTCGCGGGGTGCGTATTTACGGGCGCATGCCCGACGGTCGCGCCTTCCTTCCTCTCCGCGCTCTGCTTTCGGCTCTGGGGCCTACTCGGTCTGGCAATAAGGGAATCCGGGGCGGGGGCGAACCCAGACGTTCGTCGCGGAGTTGTAGTTGGCATTGCCGTTGTTGTTGACGTAGCACACGTTGGACGACGAGCCACCCATGACGGAACGCAGCCACCAATTGTACCGATATACAAGGCGCGACCGCCGCCCATTATAGCGAACGAAGGCGCTCAAGCTCGGCCTCGGCCTCCGCTATGCGCTCCTCGGTCGATTTCTTCCCGGTCACGCGCACGTTCTTGCGCGCGCCCTTGAGCAGCCTTATCTCCTCCTCGACCATGTTCGCCAGCTGCTCGAAGCGGTTCGCGTTCACGGGCAGCCCAATGTCCATGAGACACTGCATGTCGAGCATCAGCTGCTCGCAGTCGGCTATGGCCAGCGTCAGGTACCGCTTGCGCTCCAGCGCGTTGAACGAGCTGTTTGGGTAGAAGCAGTCGGCGCGGTTGACGTTGTACACGATGCTGCGCGCCGTCTCGACGGTCGGCACCGCGTTGAGCAGGCGGTACGCCTTGGGCACCACCGAGGAGGAGGCCATCAGCTTGTTGACCTCCACGCGGATGGCGATGGCCTGCGTGAAGAACTTGTACTCTGAAACCTCGCGGTTTCGCTGGTAGACGCCGCTCACGTGCACCTCCTGGGGAAACTGGCGAAAAAACCGGCCCGCTTCGCGGGCGAGAGGCGACCGCGCAAGGCGGTCGCCTAAAAGCAGAGTATAGAGCACTCGGCTGGCTAGCCGACGAGGAAGCCGGGGCGGGGGCGAACCCAGACGTACGTCGCGGAGGAGTAGTGGGCAATGCCGTTGTTGGTGACGCAGCACACGTTGGACGACGAGCCACCCATGACGGAACGCAGCCACCAATGGTACCGATTTCCGTTGAGACGGTGCGCCGTGTCGCGGAACAGGTCGAACTGGCAGTCGAAGCCGACGCTGTAGCCCTTGGTGCCCCACACCGGGCAGCCGTACACCTCCATCTCGGACAGCGAGAACACCTTGCCGATATCCTGCCAGCTCCACGAGTTGGAGTCGTTGAGCGCGCCGCTGGCGCTGTAACGCTCCTCAAGCAGGACGCGCTGGGTCAGCAGGTACTTGGTCAGGCTCTCGGGCAGGCACGCCTCGAAGGCCGTCTCCCACGCCTTGAGGTTGCTGTTGGGGTAGGGGCATTTCTGGTCGGCGGTGCCCTGGTTCGTGTTGGTCGTGTTCCACATCAGGAAGCTGTCGTTGGCAACGCCGGTCACGGTCTTGGCCACGGCGATGGGCGCGGAGGCCACGAAGGCGATGTGGTGGCCCTTGCTGTTGTCGCCGCAATAAAGATACGGGTCGATGTGGGCCAGCAGGAAGCGCACGGACTGCTGGGCCGCGACGGCGGATGCGCTCACGAGGGGCACGTCGATGTAGTCCCCGACGCGAAGGCCCGCGAAGTTGCCGACCGCCGCTCGCTTGTGCAGCGCGTCGTACACGCTGCCGCTGCCGATCTCTCCCGCCAAGATGGTGGCGATGTTCTGCCCGCCGTACTTGCCGATTTGGCCCTGGCGGTTGTACTCGGCGTTGTTGAGCGCCGTCTGCGCGTTGCTGCGCGCGGTATCGTCGATGACGTTGAGCGACTGGCCGCCGACGACCAGTGTCTTTGCATTTGCCATTTATCCTCCTTAGGCAAGGGTTACCGTGCTGCCCGAGACCGAGCACGTGCCGCCGAACGACACCGTGTCGCCGGACACCGACGCCTTGGATGCCGGGCAGTAGACGGTCCCGTCCATGTAGATGAACTTCCCCGTCGCGTCGGCGAGCATCGTCGCGAGCTGGCCGTTCTGACGGCGCAGCTCCGCGATATCGGATTCGCCGCCGGCGCCCTGCGCCACCGAGTTCGCGATCTGCAGCGCCTGGTTCGCGGCGGCCTCGGCATGAGACGCCGCGCCGTTGGCCGCGGCGGCCGCATTGCTCGCCAGCGCAGTCGAGGCGCTTGCGGTATCGTTCGCGGCATTCGCCTTCTGAACGGCGGCGTTGGCGTTCTCGGTGGCAGTCGAGCACTTCGCGGCGGCCGTTCTGGCAGCTCCGGCGGCGACGTTGGCGTCATATGCCTGAGTCTTTGCGGTGCCTGCGGCGCTGCTCGCCAGCAACGCGGCGCTCTCGGCCCTCTTTCGCGCCGCCTCGACTTCGTCGTAGTTTGCCGGGCGGAACAGGTAGGTGGTGATGCTACCGTCGCTCTCCGTCACGTCGAGGCCGTCGATATAGTCGTCCTCCCCGACCTTCACCTCGTAGACGGCGGACCCGTCGCTGTTGTTGGCCATGCGGCTTCCCTTCCGCGGGCCTGCGCCCGCACGATAATCAAGCGATGATCCCGATCGCCGTCCAGAGCGGCGGCGACCCGATGAGGATGGCGCGCTGACCGGGCGCCGCGCCCCGACAGGACGTCGTCATGCAGATGCCGGCGACAACCGAGCCCCCGATGCGCACGTCGACGGTCCTGGAGTCCGCCGCGACGACGGTGCCGTAGGCGATCGAGACGCCGGGCGCCGAAGGGCCGGCGACGATATCGGCAAGGTCCGCGGCCAGGGACGGCATGGCGCTCACGAGGCATCACCCCTCATGTACATGCGGAGCTCGATCCTCATGGGGCATCCCATCGAGAGCTCGAGGTCCATCTTCCGGATGCAGGCGCGGGCGAGCTCGATCCCGACAGACGGCAGCCTGATGGCGCACGCCGAGTAGACGTCCGCCGACGGGTTGAAGATCGCCGTGATGATCGGGCGGCGGATGACCGAGCACTCGGTGGCGAGCAGGCTCGCCGCCTTCTCGTTCGCAGCCTCGACCGCGAACTGCGTTGCCACAACGCCCTCCTCGACCTTGACCTGCGCTACGTCGATGTACGATCCGGTCGGCGCGCTAGCGGCAAGGTAGATGTAGCCCGCGCTGTATTCCTCGGACTTGGCCGGGGTGGCCGTGAGCGACAGCCTCGTCCAGCCTGGCCCGATGGCGACCGTCGCGGTCTCTCCCCCGTCGTCCTCGCGCCAGATTGGCTGGACCCTCACCTGCACCCTCTGCGACGCGTAGAGGTAAACGGACTCGGTGTACGGCTGGCCCTTCTTGAGGAATATCTTGTCCTGGGCGATGCCGATCTCGCCGGAGCCCGACCCCTTCGTGATGCGGATCGCCTGGCTGATGCCGCCGATCGGGCACCCGGAAACGCCGACGGTCTCGATGGTCCCCCCGCCGCCGCTGCACCTGAAGGTCGCGCTGTCGTGGGTGCCGTCTCCGGCGAGCGGGTAGGAGCCGCCGGCGATGACGCTCTCCCCTGACGGGAGGTCGCTGTACTGGTACCGCTTCACGATGCGGCGGCCCGTGGAGACGGTCGACCACTCGCTCTGCGGGCTGTCGTCCGAGGCCGTTCCCCTGACGCTCTCGCCCTGGGTAGCGAAGTCGACGTGCACCACGTTCACCGCGTCGAAGTCGTCCTGCTCGTCGGTGAGGTCGGGAAGCACCCGGCAGTCCTCGCCCTCTGAGAAGGTGTGGTCGATCGGCCTCGCCGCCGGTTCCAGGTAACGCCTGAACAGCACGCGCCCGTAGGCATCGGTCGACGCGCTCCTGAATCCTGCAGCGGAGAGCAGCCTATTGACCGCGCCCAGCTTGTTGTCCGGCGTGTCCGCCGTGGCGGCGATCCCGAAGACCCATGCCGTCGACAGCGTGTAGTCGCTCGGCTCCGCGATCACCTCGAGCCCGCACCCCTCCGCGATCGCCTTGGCCGCGGAGACCGCGTTTGCGCCGGCCGGCACGGTGTACGGCTCGTCGAAGTCGTCCTTCGCGAGGTCGTGGAGTCTGCCGTAGAGCGTCGCGATGCCGGTCGCCACCTCGCCGCTCACCGTGCGGGACGGCGTCGAGCACTCGAAGGTCCCCAGGCACACGGTGCGCGACGCGCCCGAGATCGGGTCCTCCGCGTCGAGGTAGATGCGCACGAAGTCGTTGCCCATGTCGAGCCTGCCGACGTAGTCCAGCGATGCGGACTCATAGGTGTCCGTGTCCTGGTTGCGGCTGATGCTCCCGCCGGTGAAGCACTCGATGGCGCCGGCCTCCAGGCCGGTCGACCGCGAAACGCGGGCGTACCGGTAGGAGGTCCTGAACGACGCGAGCCAGATATCATCCGACACCGTTGGGCTCCCTCCATCGCTCCCTCTTCGTCGATACGGACACCCTGTAGTCCTCAGGCGCGCACCTGGTGAGCGTCCCCGTGACGGCGGCGAAGCCGCGGTCGCCCAGATGGGGTCGCACCCAGGCGCTTCCGTAGCGGCCGAACAGGCCGCGGACGCGCAGGTAGTCGTCCTCCTCGATCGTGAACTCCATCGACTCCTTCATCGAGAGGTTGCCGCTCTCGAACCCCATGGGCAGGCCGCCGCCGACGAAGTGGAACTGGTCGCGCTCGCGCTCGGGGCTCGCCGAGTACTGCGGCGGGCCGCCCATGTTCCTGTCGCCCACGACGACCTCGGAGGCGTCCGGCCCGAAGTTGAGGGCGAACCCGTCGCACGGGCACACGGTCCCCACCTCGGTCGTCGAGGTGGTTCCGGAGGCCGCGTAGCCGCGCGCGACGTAGGAGAACCCGACGTTGAGCGGCGGCAGGCGGTCGATGACGCTCTGCCCGGACTTGAGGCCGCTCGCGAGCAGGAGCCTCGAGCCGTCCGCGAGCACGCGCTCGATATCGAACGAGGCGCACGGCGGGAGGCTGTGGACGGTTGCGCGCGTCCCCTTTATGGACATGCCGCCCCTGATGCGGATGTTGCCCTCGGGCGTCATGGCCATGGGGCCGCGCAGCTTGTGGTCCCTGACGGAGAACTCCGAGATGCCGTCGCGCACCGTGACGACGGCTGCGAGCGCGTCGCTGTAGGAGACGTTGACGATGGGCGTGGCGGGCACGAGCCAGTCGGTCGAGAACGAGCGGGTGACGGTCGTGGACAGGCTCGAGCCGCCGCGGACGGTGAGCTCGAGGACGTACGCGGACCTGTTCTCCAGGCCGGAGGCGATCTCGTGCGACCGCGCGCCCGCGGCGACCGATGTGTCGATGACCGCGGAGCCGCCGCGCAGCAGCCTCAGGCGCTGGTAGGTGATGCCGGTCTCGTCGACAGCGGTCCAGGCGGCGCGCAGCGGGAGCTCGACGACGGCCTCGCCGTCCTCCGCGGGGGTCGTGAAGAACGCCTGCGGCGGGTCGGCGACCCTGAACACCGCGTACTCCGACCACGCTCCCCATGAGGGGTCGGCGCCCTTGGTGCGGACGCGTAGCCGGTAGGTGCCCTTCGCGGACAGGGTCAGGGATGTCGTCGACGCGGGCCCGGTGATGTGGTGCGGGACGGTCTTGCCATCGGGCCCGACCAGCTCAATCTGCGCCGCCGTCTGGGCTGTCCCGTCGGGGTGGTTCCGCGTCCAGCCGATGGTCGCCGTCGACCCAGTCGGGTAGGCGGGGTCGACCCCGGAGACGGCGGGCGCGTACGGCGGGCAGATCGTCGCCACTGCGTTGGATGCCGTCCACGCGGAGAAGACGGTGTCCCCCGCGCCCGCCACGGGCTCCTCGCGGTAGGTGCGGACCTCGTAGACGACCTTCTCTCCCGCCACGGCAGACGGGTCGGTCATGGTCCAGACGCCCGGCTCCTGTCTGTCGGCGGTAAGGGCGCGGGGCTTGTAGGTCCTGCCGCCGTCGGAGGTCGCGCGGACATCGAAGCCGCTAATCCAGAACGGGATATCGGGACCCCTAACGACCAGCGAGACCTCGCCGTCGCCGGAGCGCGATAGCGAGACCGATGCCGGTGGGGAGGGCGTCTTGTAGACGCGCACGGAGCTCGTTCTCTCCGACGTGCCGCCTCGCCAGCGCGCCCTTACGTCGTAGTCGTAGTAATTGTTTGCCGATGTCGACGTGTCGCGCCAGTTGGAGATCGTGACGCTGTTGTAGGGGTTCTCGGTGTCGCCGCCGTTGGTATGGCGGTAGACGTTGATGCCGTCGTAGTACTTCCTAGCATCGTCGTCCGGGTGGTTGACCCACTCGAGCTCGGTTGTCCCGTCGGTCGAGCGCGTGACCCTGAGGTCGGTCGGGGCCGCGGGCTCGTATGCCGGGACCTTGCCGATCCTGGCGCCCTCGCCGCAGGAGGTCGTCGCGCCGACCCCGCCGTAGCCGTTGACTGCCACGGACTCGGTGTACGCCTCGACCCAGACGTCGTAGTCGTTGTCCTTGCGTTCCGCGTCGGTGTACCCACTGACGGTGACGGCGCGCTTCCAGGAGGAGGTCGTGTAGCCGTCGCCCGACGCGCGCCAGACGCCGCCGACCTTGACGTGCAGGCGCACGCCGTAGTAGTACCAGTCTCCGAAGTCGACGGTGGCGGTCCAGTAGATGCGGGCCGTGGTGTCGTTCACGTTCGACACGGACGTGGAGAGGTTGACGGTGTAGTACGTCACGCCTCCCCTGGTCGTCTGCGCTGATGCCATCTGCTACCCCCTTCCGGTCCTGACGGTCCTCTTGAGTTCGGAGACCAGCGCCCTGAGCGCCTCCGCGACGCGCTCGTCGACCTCGAGGGCCGACCCGTCGAGGTAGATGTTGTAGACGTCGCCGCGCTGGCCCCCGAGCTTTGCCATCTGCTCGGCGATGGTCGCCGCGAACGGCTCCGAGTACTTTCGGTTGGTGAGCGGCACGATTGCCTCGGCGCCGTCCTCGCCCACCCAGTCGAGCGGGTAGCCGGTCACCGGCGCGTCGACGATGGCTCCGTGCGCGTGCATGCGGATGCCGCCATCGGCGTGCCGTATGCCGCCTGCGGCCTTCTCGTTGCGCGTCCTGTTGACGGTCACGTAGGTCGTGGTGATCGTCGCCGACCTTGAGTGGAACGGCTCGTTCATCACCGCCTGCATCGCAGACTGGCACTTCGGCAGCGTCCCGTAGCTCGCCTTGGCGGTCATCTCCTTGCTCTTGAGCTTGGTGCCGTTGAGCTTGTCCACCGAGGTCTGCGCCCTGTCGACTTCCTTCTTGTCGACCTTTGTCTTGGCGCTCTTGGACTGGAGAGCCGTGCCGTTCCAAGTCACGAGGTTGCCCTGGGCGTCGCGCAGGTCGCCGACGCTCACGTCGACGACGCCGTTCTTGTCCATCAGCTGCGAGCCGTTCCAGGTGTAAACGTTGCCCTGGGCGTCCATGAGCTGGGCCTGGTTGACGGTAACGTTGCCGTTCTTGTCGACGATGGGCTGCGCGTTGTAGTTCTGGACGGCCCACACCATCTGGTCGATGTTGCCGTTGAAGTTGCCGGCGAGCGCGGCGAGGTTGGCGGAGCCGATGCTGTTGAGCGTCTCGGTCGACACGCCGGCGGCGGCGCAGGCGTCCGAGAACGCGCCGAAGTCGATGTTCTCCTTCGAGAACGCCTTCTTGAACTTGCCGCCCATGTCCTCGAGCGCGGCCTGGATCTGGCTCGCGGCGCGGACCGTCGAGGCGGCGCCCTCGTCCATCGATACGCCCCACCCGTCGAGGTCGTCGACGATGGAGCGGGCGGTACCGTCGTAGTCCTGAGCCAGCTTGGCGAGCTGGTCGTCGCTGAGGCTCGCCAGTTGCTCGGTGTCGACGCCGAGCTGCGTGAGAGAGCCGGAGACGGCGGACAGGGTCTCGCCGTTGGCCGAGAGCTGCGCCTGGAAGAGCGTCAGCTGCGCCTGGGCGAAGTGCTCGAAGGTGCTGCCGGCCTCCTGCGAGGTCAGCGCGGCGTCTCCGAGCTTGCCGTTGAGCACGTCGATGCTCTCCGAGGCGGAGTCGAACTGCTTCTTCGCCTCGTTGTACTCCCTGCCGACCTTTTCGGTGCAGGCGAGCGCCTCGAGCTCGCCCTTGGTGAGCTCCGGGTAGGTCTTGGCGAGTTCCTTCAGGCGGTCCTGGTAGGGCTTCGTCTTGGAGGCGAGCGTGTTTGCCGCCTCGGACTGCGCCTGGTACGCCTCGGTGAGGTTCGCCGTGAGGGCGCTCACCTCGGCGTCTTTCTTCTTGGATGCGACGAGCTCGTCGATGGACTGCTTGAGGTTCTTGACGTTGCCGTCCGCGTCGACGTACTGCCCGTTCGCCACGTCCTGCGCCGAGATGTTGAGCCCGAGCTGGTCGTTGAGCAGCTGCAGCGCCCACGTGAGCCTGCCCTGGGCGTCGGTGGACAGGTCGGTCTTGCCGGCATAGTTGTCGATGATCTGCTGCGCGGTGTTGAGCTGCGCGATCTGCGACTCGGCGGCCCTCGTGTTCTCGTTCATGGCGTCGACGTGCTTGCCGATCGACTCGGCGAGCTCGTCGACGGACATGGCGGATAAGCTGGACTTCTTGCCTACATTCTCGACCCTGCCGGCGTAGGAATCGAGCGCCACGGTGTTTGAGGCCGCGTCGACCAGGCCGGTCGTGGCCTTGTTGAGCGCGTCCGTGCGGGCCTGCCACTCGACCTGTTTCTCGATGAGTATGCCGATGCCGGCGGCCGCGACGGTGCAGCCGATCGCGACCGGATTGAAGCCGATGCCCACCGCCTCGAGCGACTCGGCGAATGTTCCGGCGCCCCCGCGAGCGAGTTTGAACGCCTCGGTGGCCTTGCCCACGCCGCTCGCGACGCCGGAGAGGACGGGCACCGCCTTCTGCCACGCCGCGATGCCCGCCGCGCCCGAGACGATCTCGGGCGCCAGGCCCTTGAACCCGCCGTAGAGCTGCTTGACCAGGGGCATCGATGCGGAGACTCCGCCGTTGACGACCTTGAAGAAGCCGTTCACGGCGCCCTTCGCGTCGTCGAGCACCCCGGCGATGTTGTTTCTGCCGATCGCCTCGAACGTCCCGGTGACGCCCTTGGTCACGGAGTTCGACATGTTCTGGATGCTCGTCTGGACGCCGCCGGCCGCGGTCTCGGCCTGGTCCTTGAAGGACGCGAAGCTCGCGCCGCCCTGCGTATCGAGCTCGACCATCTTGTCCATGAGCTGGTCGAGCGTGATGGTCGGGTCCTTGCCCCTGCCACCGAGCGCTGCGTACAGGTCGTTGGCGTTTGCCGTGGGGCCGAGCATGGATTTCGCCAGCTGGTCCATCTGGCCAGGCGCGGCCGTCGTAAGCGAGCGCCAGTCCTCCATCTCGGGCTTGCCCTTGGAGAGGATCTGGCGGAACTGCTCCATCGCCGCCGCGCACAGCTGGGTCGAGCTGCCCGAGGCGATGAGCATGTCGTTGAGCGCGAGTCCGACGTCGGTGGCCTTGTCGAGGTCGCCGACCGTGGCGGTGATGCCCTGGACGACCGAGACCATGTCGTCGAGCCTGGTGGGCAGGGTCGACAGGCGGTCGGACATCTTGCCGATAGACGCGTTGGCGGAATCGGCGGAGTACCCGAGGGACCGCATGACCTTCGGGTAGTTGTTAAGCGTGTCGAAGCGGCTGATCGCCGACCCGACATGGGACGAGATGGAGTCCATGGCCTTCGACGTGAGCGTCGAGAAGGCGCCTATCATCGCGCCGGAGCCGGCCAGCCCCTTCCCGAACCCGGAGCCCGTGCTCTTGCCGAGGCTGGAGCCGGACTTGCTCGCCTGCCCCTCGCACTTGCCGAGCGCGGACTCGACCGACTTGGTAAGGTTGTCGAACCTGGGGACGATCAGCAGGTCCGCGCGTCCGATCTCAGCCATCCGTCACCTCCACCCACTCGGTGTTCTCGATGCGGGCACGAACCGACGCCGCGCGCTCTACCGCGGCGCCGGCGGCGGCCACGTCCCGCGGGCGGGGCACCCTCGGGGCTTCCGATGCCTTGCCGCCGCACAGCGCGGTCGCCGCCGCGTAGACGCTGTCCACGACGTCCGCCGTCAGGTGCTGCTCCTGGGTCCAGCTGCGCTCCGGGTGGAGGGCCGCCACGGTGAGCGACCCGTCCGGCAGCGTCCTCACGAGGTCGTACGCCTCGGCGGCGCCGACCTCGTCGTAGCAACAGCCGTAGAAGACCCTGAAGTCGTGCCTGAGCAGGGGCAGGTGGCGTTCCTCAAGGTCGGCGAGCTCTAGAAGTTTTTTAGTTCGGCCGAGTAGAGCAGCTTGTTGTAGGCGTAGCCCAGCGCATCGTCGTCCTGCGTGCCGTCGTCCTCGGTCACGGCCTCCATGAGGCTCGCGTACTGCTCGTCGCCGAGGAGGAAGCGGAACGCCCCGTCGAGCTCCTCGGTCGTGCGGTCCTCCTTGTTCATGGCGTCGATGAAGCGGCGGTCGTGCGCTCGCTTGACGGGAATGCTCATGGCGATGCCGAGAACGGTCAGCTCGGCGCAGCGTCCTCGCTTCTGCTCGATGAGCTTCGCCTTGTCGGCCGCCGTCTGCGCGGCGGCGGTCGTGAAGCCGAGGACCTTGGCGTATGCCTCGAGCTCGCCCTCGTCCATCATTGCCAGGTAGTCCTTGTTCATCTTTCCTCCCAGATAAAGGGCCGCCCCGGCAAAACCGGGGCGGCGTTTTCGTTATGGCCCTGTCTACGCGGCGGGCTTAGCGCGGTAGATGTCGAACAGCGGCTTGTCCGCGGTCTTGAGGACCGTGAAGGTGAAGCCGTACTGGACCAGTCCGCCGGGCTTGTGCTCGACGTCGTCGTAGGAGTCGATGGAGACGCGCGGGATGACGGTGCGGCGGAGGTTGCCAGTGTCCTCGAGCTCGTCGATGACGAGCGGGACGCGCACGTCGGAGTTGGCGACGGCCTTGATGTGGCTGAACGTTCCGTCCTCGTTCGTCTCGACGTTGTCGGCGCCGTAGCGCAGCTTGGCGACGGAGGAGCGGACGGACTCGATGAAGACCATCTTGTACTGGTGCTTCTCCTCGGAGACCTTGGTGAGCACGATGGACTGGTGCCAGCCCTTGAACTCGTTGACCGTCACGCCCTTGGAGGCCGTGAAGCCGTCGGGCGACAGGTCGCCCAGCGACACGAGGTCGGTGAGCGTGGAGATCTTGGTCATGGCGTCGGCCGGGAGCGTCGGCTTGGCCTTGAAGCTCGTGTACACGCAGCCGCCCTCGACGGGTGAGCCGGTGGTTACGAGCGAGGGGTCGATATCGGCCGCGGGGGTCGCGTCCTCTGACGCGAGGGCAATCTTGGCCTCTTCGTTGTTGGATGCCATTTATCCTTCTTTCGGTTGGTATGTCTTCAGTCGGTACAGCGCGTACCAGCGCGGGGACCGGGCGAGGTAGTCGTAGTCGGTCCGCATCTCGAGCTCCTCGCAGGCGCAGAAGCCCCGCGCGAACGGCAGGTGCGACATCGCGTCGCCCACGAGCTCGGCGAGCTCCTCGGCCCTGGCCTCTGTCGGGGCCCACATGATGACCTCGACCTGCGGCGAATCCACGAGCGCGTCCTGCCGCGCGCCCCCGCACCGGCGGACCACCACGACGGTCCCCGGCCGTTCCCCGGGCAGGCCGACCTGAACGGGCACGCCGCCCAGGACGGACTCGAGAATCGCCCTGAGCTCGCCCATCACGTTGAGTCTCGGCACGTTTCCTCCTTAGAGCAGGTGGTCGAGCGTGTGGTTGCGGTTCTGGTCGTAGGCGCCTGCCGGGGTCGCGGCGCTTACGACGCCGAAGGTGTCGCAGGAGCCCGACTTGACGACGCCCGCGTAGGGGGCGCTGTCGAATGTCCCCGGGTATTTCTTCTCGAGGGACCTGCGGTAGCCTGACGGCACGTGGTGTGATGCGGCCTCGGCGTTGGCCCTCGCCGCGAGGCGGGCAGTCTCGGTCGCCACCCAGGCGCGGACGCCCGCGCCCTTCGTGACGGCGATGACTCCCGCGTCGCTGTGGACGAAGCGCCCGAACTTGATCTTGTCAGCCATGGACCCTCCCCGCCGTCGCCGTCATGTTCCACGCCGTGGGACAGGGGTTCGTGATGTCGGGGGAACCGACGACCAGCAGCGCGGTGTCGGGGTCGGCTGGCATGCCGCGCCCCGTCAGGGCGATGCGGCAGCGCGCCAGCGGCGGCCCCGCGTACGTCTTGGGGAACGCGATGGAGTAGCTCGCCTCGATGCCGTCAGGCCGGACGGCATCCCCCACATCAGAGCCCGCCAGGGGCCGCACGAGGCACCCCGTGACGACGGTGGCCTCCCACTCGACGACAGGCTCGCCCATGGCGTCCCTGCCCGTCTCCGTGCTCGACAGCACCGTCACCTCCTCGCCGATCACGGCCTGCCCCCGTAGCTCGGGCACACGGTGCCGATGCGCTGGCCGCACCCGAGCAGCCTCTTGAGCGCGGCGAGCGTCGAGCGGTCGAAGTAGGCCGTGCCGCTCGGGTTCTGAAACGTGAAGCTCCCCTGGAACCCGTTGGCCGTGAAGCTCGACTGCGAGACGCCGGTGAGGTCCTCCACGCCCATGGGCGCGCAGGCCGGCTGGACCAGCTTCTTGCGGGCCGCGTCGGTCACCAGGTCGCGGGCAAGCTCGCGGGCGTCGCCCGTCAGGGAGCGGTAGCGCGGTATGCCGAGGGTCGCGCGGAGCTTCGCGCTCTGCCGCGACAGCTCGGCCGCGACGCGCTCCTCGTCGGTCACCGCGTCCCCCGTGTCGATGCGGTACTCGTCGACCGTAGCGAACGCGTAGTCGTCCACGTCGGCCTCCTTACTTGGTCGTGATGGTTCCCTTCACGATGTAGTCCTTCACCTCGGGGAAGAACGTCGCGCAGGCGAGCACGTTGGTCTCGACGGACACGTGGTCGTACGCCGGGGTGTGCGCGACGCCGATCAGGCCGGAGTCGGAGACCGTGTACGTGAGGCCCGAGGTCGCGAGCTCGCCGAAGTCCACGCCGAAGATGCGGATGTTGTCGGCGAGGGTGGCGATCATGGTTCCCTTGGCGACCTGGTTGGTCAGGAAGACGCCCGAGAGGCCCAGGAAGTTCTCGAGGTAGGTGAGGCCGAACAGGTTCTGGTCGGTGATGGTCGCGGTGCCGAGGTAGTCGGCGGCGTCGTCTCGGTTGATGAAGTGGACGACGCGCTCGGCGGCGTCGCCGTTGGTCTCGAGGGTGTTGCCGAGCCTGGCGTCGACGGCCGCGGCGCATGCCTGCAGGCCCTTGCCGGTCGCCGTGCCCGTTCCCTTGAGCAGGAAGGAGAAGAACTGCGAGACGATGCTGCGGCGCACGAGCGAGGCCATGTGCTTGTCGGTCTTGAGCACGGCGTTGACGTAGCCGGACTGCTGGATCGCCTTGTGCGTGGTCATGCGGCGGTACGGGAAGGCCTCGGCCTCGCCCACGGGCTCGTAGGTGGCGGTGAACTTGGACAGCGCGACCTCGTCGCCCTCGACGTAGGACGTGCCGGAGCTGGAACCCAGCTGGACGGCGGCGTCGCCGGTGGCGGATTCCTTGGAGCCGTCGGTCTTGGAGTCGTTGAGCTCGCCGGTCACCTTGAGCATCTTGAGCGTGGTGCCGGCGGCGATGGTCTCGGCGCCGAAGATGCCGAGGACCTCGAGCAGGCGGTCGAGGTCGCCCTCGAAGTTGCGGATGAACTCCTGGTCCATCGAGGCGTTGATGGCCTTGGAGTCGGAGATGTTTGCGGGTACGGGCATGCTTGCCCCTTTCTTACTTGTAGAGGTCCATGTGCGCGGCGCGGGCCATGATGCGCTTGGCGGGGTCCTTGATGGACTCGATGGACTCCCTGTTCACTTTCTTTCCTCCACCGGATCCGCCCTTGTCGAGCGGGTAGCCCGGCTGGCGCGACTCGGCGAAGTCGCCGACGGCCTTTGCCGATGCCGTCATAGACTCCTCGTCGTCGCCGTGGATGAGCGCGGCCGGCACGCCGGTGGCCTGCGACACGCGGGCGAGCGTGCGTTCGCGCTCGCGCTCGGCCTCGGACGCGGCGAGGCGTCCCTTCAGGTCGTTGAGCTCGTCGTTGAGGGACTCGACGGTGGGCGCCTGCGCGCCCTGGGCGTCCCACAGGTCGGCCTTGCCCTTGTTCTCCTTGGCCCGGGCCTCCCACTTGCGGGACTCCTTCTTGAATCGCTCGGCCTCGGCCTTCCAGTCGATCGCGGGCGGCTCCTGCGGCGCGCCGGGCTCTTGGCCGGCGCCGGGTTCCGCCGGCGCGGCGGGCTGCGGGGGCTCGACGGGATCGGTCACGTTGTTGGCTTGCTGCTGGGTCGGCATCTTGCACTCCTTCCGCCCCGTGCGGGGCTCGCTTCGCGCCCCGTGCGGCGGCGCTGGCGGTCTTTAGGCATGGAAAAGGCCGCCTCCCGTGCGGGCTGCGGCCTCGTGTTCCTGCCGGCGCGTTGCGTGTCTTCGCCGGCGACGCTTGATGGCGCGTCGCGCCCGCCCTCCCACGGGGCGTCCTCACTTGGCCGAGAGCCTCTTGCTCACGCTCGCCGCGGTCTGCGCGAGCGACTTGGCGTAGGGGCTCCCGGGCTTGAAGCCCATGGCCAGCCCCGCCCTGTTCGCGGTGGCCATGCGTGCCTTGAGGTCATCCGGGGACGACGCCCCCTCCATGTACCTCTGGATGTCGCCGATGCTTCCGAACCTCTTCCCGTCCACGAACGCGGCGACTACCTTGCCGCCCCTGTGGTGGCCGCGGGACCCCGAGCGCCTGGACCCCCATTCGGGGTGCTTCCCGCGGTACTCGTCGTAGAGCGCCGACGGGTCGTATCCGTCGAGCGCGGGGCTGCCGGAGAAGTCGGCGACCGGTATGCACCTGCAGCTCGGGTGGCGCTCGGCTCCGGCTGTCGCCGAGCTCTTGAAGACGAAGCCGCGAGAGCCGATCATCCGGCACCAGTCGCACGCGCCCGCGTGCGGCACCAGCGCCCAGCGCGGGTGCGCGGGGTCGGCCATGGCGTTGCCCTGGATCGTGGCGTCCGCATAGCCCATGGCGCGCTGCACGGCGGTCGCCGCGAGCGCCGTGGCGGCCGCGGAAGTCCGCAGCGCCTCGTCGACGTCGCTCGCGAGAAGCCCGCCGTGGCCGGGGTCGAACTGCCGCGGTTCGTATCCCTGCGCCGGGCCGGCGCCCGAGCGCATGGCGGCGTAGAACTCGACGGCCGCTGCGGCGGCAAAAGAGCCGAACTTGGCCACGAGCGCCGCGTAGGTGCGCGCCAGCGCCCGGTAGAGCTCATCGCCGTAGAGTCCGGCGAACTCGTCTATCGCCTGCGCGACCGCCGCCTGCAGCAGGTCGGCGTTGATGCCGAGCGCGCGGGCGTAGCGGTCGAAGTCCTCGCGCGGTATCACTCCGCCTCACCGCCGGCGGGCGGCAGGGCCGCGGCCTTCGCGGCCTGCGCGGCCATCGTCTCCGCCATGGCGTTTAGCGCCGCGATGGCCCCGCTCTGCTGCTTCTCGCGTTCCAGGCGGTCGATGGTCGGCTGGGACAGGCCCACGCCCTCGTAGTAGACGCGGGTGCCCAGCATGCTCTCGTCCGCGGCGGCGAGTTTCGTCCACGCGTCGGCGCGCGCCGCGATGGTCGGCATCGAGGGGTCCTTGAAGTACGCCTGGACGGCGCGCTGCTCGTCGGTGAGCCCGGATATCGGGACGCCGTCCTTGACCGCCATCATCATCTGCGCGACCGTCTCGAGCGCCTCGGCGTTGTGCTCGTTGATCTGCTCCACCTCGAGGATGAGCGGGTCGTTCGCTGCGCCCAGGGCGTCCGAGGACGTGTAGGTGTTCGACAGCACTCCCAGCTGCGCCAGCGGGACGTTGGTCGCGCCGGAGAACCGCTGCGCGTCGTTCTCGAAGACGCGTGTGAAGTTGTCGGCGGTCGGCGCGGCGAACTGCCCTACGGTCGGGACGTCGCCGTCCTCGTCCTTGGTGATGGCGAGGAACGACCCGACGTACGCGTTGAACTTGGCGATGGGCGACGGCGGGGTGGCGGGGCCGCCCTCGTCCTCGTCCTCGTCATCGCCCTCCCCGCCGTCCCCGTCCTTCACGGAGAAGAGGTCGTCCTTGGCGCCGAGGATGTATCGCTGGGGGAATGTGAAGAACTCCGCGCCGACCTCCATGCGCAGCACGTCGCGCATGGCCTTGTCGACGATGCCCAGGATCTCGGGCGTGAGCATGGAGTGGCCGAGCGGGCGGTCCGGGTCGGGGTCGTAGGTGAACACCTCCATGAGCGGGCGACCCATGGGGTTCGGCTCCGTCTCGCAATCCCACTCGTAGGGGCCGCTGCCCAAGCCGATGCGCACCAGCGTGAGCACCGCGTCCGGGAAGTGGCACACGTAGCGGGAGGCGTTGCCCGACCTGTCGACGTCGGCGAGGACGACGCCGCAGCGGATGCGGCGGGCGTCCTTGTCCCACAGGCAGCAGAACTGGTTCGCGCTGAACACGCGGACCATCGCCTCGGGCTGTCCGGGGCCGCCCCTCATGACGGTCATGGCCGACACGCCGTAGGTGAGGGCGCTCGCGCACGCCTGCCGGTAGAGCGACCTCAGGCGGTTCTCGCGCACGAGACGCTTGAGGTCCTGGTCCTCCGCGCCGTCGAAGACGAAGCCGTCGAAGACGGAGCGCACGGAGTGCGCCTTGATGGCCTTGGCGCACCACCCGGTGACGCAGTTGACCATCTCGAGCATGGGCGGGATGGAGATGCCGAGGCTCTTCATCTCGTTCTTCATGTCGTAGTAGCGCTTGAGGACGGTGTTTCGCGCCGACACGTCGCCCCAGGTTTCGAACATGTCCTCCACGGCGGCTCGGTACGGCTCGGGGACGGCGTCGAGGTTCGGCGTCTCGACGGAGGCCCTCTGCCCAATTCTCTGGATCACAGTGTCCTCTGCTTCCTGCGCGGGTTGCGCTTGGTGTTCCTCGCGCCCCACAGCGCGAGCGAGCAAGATTCGAGTGGCTCGGGCGACACGGTCGCGTCCTCGGGGGAGCCGAAGCCCCACCCGCCGCGGGACCCGATCTTCCTGCGCACGCACTTCCTCGCCGAATCCTCGAGCGTCGGGTCGTAGGTGTGCGCGAGCGTGCCGTCGTTGAGCGCGTCCACGAAGCCGACGGCGGCGGCGACCACGTCGCGCGTCTGCGGCCTCACGACGTAGCCGCGCGGCGGCTTCATCTCGGCGAGGCGGTCGATGAGCGCGTCGGCGCCCGACATGCCGTCGATGACGACGACCGACGCGGTCGTGCGGCGGTCGTAGAGCCACTCGGCGAGCTCGCGGGCGCCGCCCGCCGTCGTTCCGACCCTGATGAGCTCGACGGCGGCCTTGCCCTTGAGTGCGCGCTGGCCGAGCTTGCAGCCCGACAGCGCGTAGGTCGACCCGTCCCTCGAGAACTTCACCCCGAAGGCCTTCTTGCCGCGGTACCGGTCGCCGATGGCGTCGATGAGGGCGGCGCCCCACGATTCCCGCGGGATGGCCCTCGTGAGCATGGCGGCCGGGCTGAACCAGCCCAGGCGCTCGTGGGCGAAGCCGGTGATCGAGCCGCCGGCGAACTCCGTGCGGGTGAAGTCGAGCGACAGGATGATGCCCATGCTCGGGTTCGATTCGTAGATGAGGTCCACCACGTCGTCGAACGTGGCGTCCTGGCGCGGGCACTCGTCCGTGGCCCACGAGCACCACTCGGTGCTCGGGATGTCGCCGGCTAGGATGGCCGCGCGTGTGCGCGCGAACACGGTGCCGGGGCAGTCCTCGTTGGGCGGCGTGCCCGTGTAGATGATCTGGCGCTCTCCGGTTGCGGACGCGGCGAGCGTGTACATGATGGCGTCGTACTGGGAGTCGGTGAGCTCCTGCGCCTCGTCGAACACGACGAGCTGGATGTCATCGAAGCCTCGCGCGCTTCCGTTGGTGCGCGCCGAGAACTCGATGGAGCCGCCGTTGGTGAGGTAGATGGCCTCCTCGCCGTTCGTGCGGCGGATCCTCTCGACGAGGCACGAGAGCTCGGGGTGCTCCCTGTCCGTGAAGTAGCGGACGAGTCGGTTGAACGCCTTCTTGGCGGTCTTCACGCGGTGCGCGGTATGGAGGATGTGCCAGCCGCAGACCGCCAGGCGGAACACCTCGTATATCTCGATGACGGCGTTCTTGCCGTTCTGGCGCGGCACGTCCAGGCCGCACGTGACGTAGGCGGGGCGGCCCTCGGCATCGCACGCGCACCAGTCGGACAGCACGAGGGACTGCCACTCGATGGGCTCCATGCCCAGGTCCCCGCCCAGCTCGGCGGCGTCCTCTCCCTCGGAGTAGGCGACCTCGCCCACGGCGACCCTATACCGCGGCTCTTGCCTTCCGCGCCTCGTGGCGCTCGGCGATCGAGAAGAGCTTGGTCTGGACGTTCCGGACATCTGGCGCCCCCTCGTGGCCGTCGGTTATGCCGAGCTGCTTGTTGAGCTGCCTGATCTCCGCCGAAGCGGTCTTCAGGGTCGCTATCTGCGGGAATGACTTCAGGTCCCCCATGTCGTTCTGGTAGGCGGTCTGCTCGCCGAAGCTGTCCAGCTCGTCCTGGGCGAGCTCGACGATCTTGTACCACTGGCAAAGCAGCGCGAGCGTCGGCGCGTCGGCCTGGGTGAACGAGCGGCCGGCGGTGAGCTCGTCCCACTTGGCGCTCTTCACGGGGTCGCCGGCGACCGCGGCGGGCTTCTCGAGGGGCATCCGCCACCTCCAATCGGCATAAAAAAGCCGCCCCGAAGGACGGCTTGCGCGGCGGTAGGATTTGCACCTACGTCTCCTCAATCAAGGGCACTCCTCGTACTGTGCTACTTTCCGCGCTTCCTATTTTCCCATATGCTGACAGCCTTATCAACCATGGCCTGCTCGTCCGGCGTCAGCCTTGCCGCGCCCTTCGCCGAGTCGTTCTCATTGTGGTTGTAGCCGTGGTGCGCATGCGGGCGCTCCCCATTATGCGAGTGGTCCACGTCGATCTGCTTCGACCTCTTGTTCTCATTGTCGAAATAGACGATCGATTTCAAGTCGTCCCCCTCGACATGGGCGTAGACGCGCCCGCGCGTCATCGTCTCCATGAGGGTTTCGCTGCCGCGCCCGTTCTTAGATACGAATTTGATGTTCCCGACGGTCAGCACCGAATGGTACTGGCTGCCGTACGGGTTCTTCGGGTTTCCGCGTTTATCTACGCTCCACCCGCTGCTGGCGCCCCTGCCTCCCACGGAACCCGCCTCCCTTGTACTCGACGACCTCGCAGGCACCGAAGTCGAAACCTATGTCGCCGCCGTAGAGCAGCACGCGAGCGGGCTCCAGTCGGCTCATGGCCTCCGCCATGCCCTCGCGCCAGACGGCCAGGGCGCCCTCGTCCCCCTTCACGCCGACGGTCGACACGGCGACGGTCGAGCGGCGCGGGACGCCGTCGAACGTGAAGAGAAAGCTTCGGCGCTGCGCCCACGAGAGGGTCGGGACTACACGGAGGCCCTGCTCCTGCCACCAGTGCCCGAGCGCCTGGGAGCGGTAGCGGTTCCATCGCTGCATGGCGTCGGGCATGTCGAGGTAGAGCGAGAAGTCGGGCGTGAGCACGCAGTCGAAGCCGCGCAGGCACTCGAGGTAGGCCGCGGGGCGGGCCCACACGCGCTCGAACTGGTAGTCGTCGATGAAGAAGTGGCAGCAGCGGTCGGCCTTGTCGGCCTCGGGCGTGCTCTTGGCGTAGTTGAACCCGATCATGTCCGCCGGCTTGGCCATGCAGCGTTTCATGCGGGGCATGCCGTCGCGGCCGCAGTCGGATCGGCTGACGAGGCGCAGGTTGTACGCATCGTCCGTCCTCAGGCGCTCGTGGCCGTAGTCGAGCCGTTTGCTTTTGAAGTCGAGCCCGAACCTCGACATGTCGAAGTCCTTGAGGCTGCGGACCTCCTCGCGCAGCATCGACTTGTTCCAGGTCGCCACCTCGCCGGTCTTGTTGTCGGCGATGCGGAAGGCCTTGATCTGCTCGTCCGTCAGGTCGTCGCAGTACTCGATCTTGGAGTCGGGAATCTCGTCCCACCCCAGGCTCCTGCACGCCTCGACGCGCGTGTGCCCCCATACAATAACCGGGCGCTCGCGGCTCTCCAGGCCGATGGTCCCGCGCAGCCCGAACTCCTTGATGGAGTCGGCGACCACGGGGACGGCGGAGGCGTTGTGCCGGGCATTTCGCTCATATGGGACGATGTCGTGTATCTTCACGTACACACCCGCCTAGTTTTTCTCGGTTTAGCTGCGGTTTTGGCTTGACTTCTGTAAAAAAGCGTATTCGGGGGTATTGCGGCCCTGGCGCGGGATGGTGGCCTGTCACCATCCGGTAAAAGACCCCCGTGGGGTCGTGTGCCGAGGCGCGTCCCCTACCACGAGGTCGTTGCCCGAGGCTGTCTGTCGGGCACGGACGGGGGATTAATAACCGATGCGCCATCGTCCTTGAGTGCCTTGCACAGCGCGACGAACGTCTCGGGCGAGTTCCAGGCGGCGCGGCGCGAGGCGAGCGCGAACCGGACGGCCGAGACCTCGGCGACGCTGCGGGCGCGGCGCCAGTTGTTGCAGCAACGATGTGCGGCGGCGACGTTGTCACGGTCGAAGGGCGATCCGCCGCGGCTGACCGGGACGAGCTCGTCGCACTCGAAAGCCCGGGGGTCGCCCGCAGGCACCCCGTAGTCTATGGGTAGCCCACATATCCAGCAGGGCCTACCCTGTGAGCGCAGCCACCGCACGACATGGCGGCGTCGGGCGCCGTTGGCCTTGCGCGGGTTGCCCATCCCCTACCACTCCACCGGGGAGCGCCCTCGGTTGGACATGCACGCCTCGATGCCCCCGTAGCGCAGCGCCTCCAGGCGCACGCCCCCGGCACCCCCAGGTCGGCGGCGCGGCGCCGCCGTGACCCCCAGGGCGCGGCGGAACGCCCACGCCATGACCGTGTCGTGGCGGCGGGCGGATCGCGCGATGTACTCTCGGCTGACCACGGGCATCATCCCCTATTGAATTAAACGCAGTAGAAAGGCCGGAGTCCCTGAACTGCTGAAGGGAACTCCGGCCACTCATCTGTGCTTCCACGCACATCCGACCCGCACACCGCGCGGGCGGCGCTGCGAATCGACACCCTAGTTATATCCCAGAAGAAACCTGCAACGGTCTGCAATTGTGTGCAATCGTCTGCAACTATCTGCAATTGTCTGCAGAAGTGTGCAATCGTCTGCAATTGCATGCAGTCCCATAAAGACAAAAGGCCCCGACCGCACATGGCGATCGGGGCCGACATGCTGACGCGAACCAGCCATCCAATTATATTGCCGCACGGCCCACGCCAGCCCTTGCGGTGGCGATGCCCACCATATCGACCCAGTCCAGGGCCGATGACATATCTGAATGCACCGACCTCACCGACACCCCCAGTGTCCCCGCGATCTCCTGCAGGGTGCGGTCCTCGCAGTAGCGCAGCTCCAGCACGTCGCCCCAGCGCTTGCCTGGGTTGGCCGAGCGCACGCCCGCGCAGAGCTCGCGCCCACGCTCCACCTCGTGCCGGAGCTCGGACAGCTCCGCGCCGCTGCGGCGCTCGTAGTCTATGCGGTCGTCCGTCGAGCGCATGAAGTCCGTGCCGTGCGCGCCCTTGCCCACGGCGTCGTAGCGCTGGGCGCGCACCTGCTCGCGCGCCTGCATCGACTGGATGACCGCCAGCCTGCGGTCGATGCCGCGCTGGGCGGCCCGTACAGTCTCCAGATATTCCCGTGCATCCATGTGACCTCCCGCGTGGTACCATGCTCTACGCCACATAGAGGATGCCGGGAGGCGTCTTTGCCAAAGGCCGCCGGCGCTCCAACGCCAGCGGCCTTAATTATATATCTACCTGCGGAAACTCAATATCTCATCGCGACCTCGCGCCGCATGGCCATGATCTCGTCGTGCACCGCGCCCGAGCCCGCCAAATAGCGGTCGACCCTGTCGAGCTTCGGCTTGGCGCCCTTGCGGCGGGCCTCCTTCACGCGGCGCAGGTCGTGCTCGCGCCGGCACGCCTCCGAGCAGTACTTGGCGTGGGGCGCCTTCGGGATGAAGACCCTCCCGCAGACCGCGCAGTTCCTCTCCTGCACGTCCCACATCACGGTCATCTCGTCGACCTCCTGCACCTGCGTGCGAGGCGCGTCTCGATGCTCTTGCGCACGCGGCGGTTCTCGGCGAGCATCCGCCGCAGCCTCTCGAAAACTCTCATCGGTTAGCCTTCCTCGACCTCTTGAGCGCGCGGGCCCGGTCGCGCTCCAGCGCCCGCGCCCTCCGCTCCGTCTCCCCGATCTGCGCCGACGTCACCCGCGGCGCGTCCGCCCGACCGTGCGTGAGCGCCCGGCGCGCGGGACCCGACACCAGATCGGGCACCGTGCGCCAGGCGGTTGCGCGGAACAAGTCGATCGCCGAGCGGATCACCGGCTGTTCCAACTGTCCGCGAGCATGGCCACCGCCTGGCGGAACGGCGGCAGGTCCATGCTCCCCCACGCGACGCTGTTCGACATCCCGCAGGCGGGGCACCTGACGCTCAGCACGTTGGGCTTGGTCAGGGAACGCTCTCGCACATCCTCCACCTTGGGCTCCGCCCCGCACTTGGGGCACGCCTTGAACTCGGCATCGTTAAAGGTCACAGTTCTCTCCCGTCTCTCTGAAAACATCTCCCGTCGTGCGCCATCTCGAGTACGAGTCCATCAGCATCGCCCAGAGCAGGCAGAGCGTCGAATCTTCTCTCAAACTTCCTGTACCTCGCATACTAAGGTCGTATCTCAGCCGAAGGGAGCCTCCGCTGTCGGGGCAGTAGACTTGCACGCCCAACGGCAGGAGCATCTTGTCGTACAGCTCGTCAGCAAGGTCGCGAGGGCACACAAGCCAGTTATCGTCGCCTCGGAACGTGAAGCCGTGGCCGCTCTTGAAGTCCGCCATGCAAGACTTGACCTCAACGAACACGAACCGCCCGTGCTCGAGCTTCATGTTTCGTCCTCCGACGCCCGGAGAAAATGCCATGAAGTCGACCCTGTGGTCGGGGTCCACCCATACCTCCCGCGCGACGAGGGCGAACTGCCTGCGGAGCTTCTTCTCCACCTTCTCGGACAGCTCTTCGGTCACATCCCTGCGGCTCATTCGCCCTCACCTACCAGCCTGCTTAAAAGACGCTCCATGCTCTCATCGCATATTTCGAGCGTGGCCGCCTCACCAGCCCAGACCTTTCTGCCTGCGACGTTGACGAATGAGATCTTGTCCATGTTGACGACGTACCTGTAGCCATCGTCGTCGTATAGCTCAATGAAATCTCGGCTCATTAAAGCTCGCCCCCATTCCAGCCGTCGGGCATGTCCTCGATACGGCGTTTCGTCCTATACGTGCGCACGGTGGCAATCTCTAGCTCGAACGTGCGCTTGCACTCAGGGCACTCAACCTCTTCATCGTCCTCGTCGTAATACCACGGGTCATCGATGGAACTCTCGCAGTAGGGGCAGGTCAGGCGTTCCTCAGCGCACTGCTCGTTCTCCCATTCCCTCTCGATACGGGCCTTCCTTAGGCACTCGTCACATATCGAGTACCCCGACTCTCCGAGAATGCCAGCCATCGGATGCGAGTACTCCCTATAGTTCGGAGTCGGCTTCCCGCACCAAGAGCAGGTGTACATCTTTGGCACTTCACTCACTTCTCGCTCCCATCCTTCTCACCATCACCCTTGCATAGACGTTCAACACGGCTCCAGATGTCGCCAGTCATCGTGAGGGTGCAGGCGTCGGCAAATCCAACGAGCTTGCACTTCCCGTCCTTGTCCTCATGTCCACGACACAGGCCCCTGGCAACGTTGTAAACACAGTAAGGACGCCCGCTGCGCTCGCCTTGTTGAACGGCCTCATAGAGGTCCTCCAGCACCCTCTCGTAGCTGTCGGGACGATGGAGGTAGTAGCTGTCGACGTACACTTCCATGCCCTGGTCGGCGATATAAACGTCCGCAGTCCACCGCTTAGACCAGGTCGAGAACCTGTACGACTCCACTCTTATGACGCACCCGTCCTCGTCGTATAGAACCTCGGTATCAAGCGGGACGCGGTTCCCCTCCTTATCGACGGGGCCCAACGGCACCAATTCCCAGTCTGGCGTCATGGAGTTATCGACTATGAAATGTTCCCCCATCACTCGTCACCACCATTCTCTGCCTTGATCTCCGCCAGCCCGAGCTGCTCGCACACGACGCTCTCCTCGTCCCACATCCACGAGTACATCTCGAAGACCTCTTCCGAGTCGTCGATTACGACCTTCCACGGGTCGACCTCCTGCAGCCGCCCGTCTCTGCGCATGACGACCGCCACCGGCCTGCGGGTCGGCCCCGCGGCCTCGTCGGTCGCGGAGATGCGGCGGTCGAGGCACGTGAACGTCCTGTCGAACAGCCCGACCAGCAGGGCCTTCTCGTAGCCCGTCCTCGAGCCCAAGCCGAAGTCCTGCACGAAGCACGGCGTCAGGTCCCTAGTCAGCATCGCCCTCACCCCTCAGCTTGCGGATGCGGGATGCAATGTCCTTGAAAGCGGGTTGATCGCAGTTGGAGTAACGGTCCGCCTCGCATGAGGAGCAATCGCACATGTCCTTCCGGAAGTAGAAGCAGGGCGAGTACTCGGAATGGTTCGCCCCTTCATCCAGGTCCTCCAGCAGCTTCTTCCAGCTGTCGGGCGCTTTGAGATACAGCGATGAGACGGCAATCAGGTCATTGTTGAACGCGTAGCTAATAAGCCAACTGTCCATGTGTGGGAGGCGCGCGAAGAACCTGACCTTGTAATGCTCCCCGCGAGGACCGTACAGATCTATTTCCCGCTCCATTCCTTCACGATCTCCTTCTCCTCCGCGACCATGATCAGCGCCTTGTTGAGGCATCTCCTCGCCTGGCGCAGCTCATCGCAGATGTCGCACCCCTGTCGCAGCCTGTCGCACTCCCCGAGCGACCTCTTCGCGTCCTCGAGCCTGCCGACGGCGAGGTCGATCCAGTCGGCGGGTCCGCACACGTAGCTCATCGCGACTCACCCCTCACGCCGAAGACCTCCGCGAGGATGTCGCCGGGCGCGGCCACGAACGGATCCGCGCTGATCGGGTCGTACATGACCTCCAGGTAGTCGGGATAGCCGACGGTTATGCCCACGGTCCGGACCTTCACCTCGGTCTCCTCGCCGTCGCCGGCGGAATCGTCGGGCTCGTCCACGGGCAGGCACTGGTAGCCCCAGATCACGCTCACCTCGTGCTCGTCCAGGATGGTCTTGGTGCGCTCGATTCGCATCCGGTAGCCGTCCACCGGCCTCGTGTCGTAGGTGTCGTCGGCCCAGGGAATCCGGTGCCCGTCGAGGGCGTCTCGGTAGGCCCTCATCACCGCTGAGATCTCGGTCAAAACCTCTCTCCTCTCCTTCTCAAAAGAATTAGGTGTTCTTTGCGCCGGGAGCCTCCCCGACGGCGCCGTCTCCACCGTCTAGCGGCGGGAACCAAATCGCCTGCTGCCCCAGCTGCCCCGCCGCCGTTGGCACACCATTGGCACACCCGCGCTTCGGCTTCCCGCCCTTCGGGTCCTCGCCCTTCGGGTCCTCGCCCTTCGGGTCCTCGCCCTTCGGGTCCTCGCCCTTCGGGTCCTCGCCCTTCGGGTCCTCGCCCTTCGCGAGCTTGGCGATCTCCTCGTACAGGTCCTTCTCGCGCTGCCGGCGCGCAATCGCCGCGTCGCGCTTCTGGATCTTGGCCAGCAGCACGGCCTCCCTCCGCGACATGACGTTGGTCATGTAGACCTTCGTCAGGCTGAGCGGGCGGCCGTGTGAGGGGTCGGCCTTCTCGTTCCTGAGCATCTCCATGAGGGTGATCATGACGCCTCCGCTATCTGGCGATCGAGCTCGGCTATGAGCTCGTCATCGGTCTTCACGGGCTGCCACACGGCGGCGCGCTCGACCTCCTGGGAGGTCTGCCCGCCGCGGGCCTTGCGGTCCGCGTCGAAGCCGACCTGCTTGCGGCTCCAGTTGCGGGCGAGCGCCCACACGTCGGTCACGGGCAGGCCGCTCGGCAGCGTCCACCCCTGCGCGGCGTAGTGGTCGAAGAACTGGCGGGCGTCGCCCCGGAGGCAGTTGGCGGCGAAGTACGCCTCCACGTCCTCGGCCGACGGGGGCTCGAAGTCATCGGGTGCTTGGCGGGCCGCGCTATAGCCCGCTAGGGCTATCTCCTTCTCCTTCTCTTTCTGTTGGCTACCCCCTCGCCCGCTGGGTCGGCTACCCCCTTGGACACCCCCTTGGCTACCCCCTTGGGTGGTTGCGATGCCGCCTGCCTTGGCGGCCCTCGCCTGCCCCCCGAGGCTGCCGTTGACCATGGCGTCGATGCGGCCCCTCGCGAAGGTGAACGCCGCCATGGTGGTGGGCTTAAGCTTTGGCTCGATGCCCTCGTAGCCGTAGCGCAGCATCGCCCACGCGAGCGCCATGCCCTCCCTGTCGCCCAGGGCGCGGCAGCCCTCGTAGAAGTCCCTGTTGAAGTTGAAGTTATTCATCCGTATCACCTCCGCAGATCGAATCGGTAAAGGCCGCGGCGGCGGCCTGGTCGCGGCCCGGCATGACCGAGCCGTAGATGTCGAGCGTCGTCTTGACGCTCGCGTGCCCCAGACGCTCCTGGATGGTCCTCATGTCGAACCCGTTCATGAGCAGCCATGAGGCGTGCGTGTGCCTCAGGGAGTGGAACACCGTCTCCTCCGGCAGCCCCAGGTCCCTCACGAGCGACTTGAAGCGGCTCGTCACGGTGGACGGGCGCGCGATGCCGCCTGCCGGCCCGAAGGTCACCACCAGCGCCGCCGGGCCCTTGCGCGAGAGCCACGTGTCCTGCCACTCCAGGTGGCGCTGCAGCTGCGCCTCCACCGCCGGGGCGAGCGCCACGTTGCGCACGCGCCTGCCCTTGGTGTAGGCCTGCCGGTGCAGCTCGGGGTGCTCGACCGCCTGTCCCACGACGTGCAGGTCGTGCAGGGCGCGGCGCCAGTCTCGGCGCTGCAGCCCGCAGACCTCCCCGCAGCGCAGTCCCGTGTTGAGGGCGAGGTAGACCGCCATGGCCTCGGTGCGCCGCGAGATGTTGGCGCCCGAGGCGGATCGCGAGGACATGGCGGAGACCAGCGCGCGGGACAGCTCGTCGGTATCGCACTCGGACAGCGCGAAGGGCTCGACGGGGTCGGGCGAGGGCGCGGGGACGTCGAGCATGATGTCCCGCCCCAGCGCCGGCTGCCACGAGCGGTAGGCGCCCTTCAGCAGCGCGTGCATCTTGAGCAACGTCTTGGGCGACAGCCCCTTGCCCGTCCTTGGGGCGAGCAGCATACGGTAGGCGGCCGACACGTTCCAAGGCTCAAGCTGGTCGTAGGGCAGGCGCCCGATAGTCGGCTCCACCATCGTCCTGACCACGCTGCGGTACGTGGCCACGGAGTTGTCGGACAGGCCGTTGACGGGGTCGGAGATGTACGTCTCGAGCATCGAGGACAGGCGCTTGGAGCTGTCCCGGGCCGACGACGGGTCGAACGTGGCCGCCCACCTGTCGCACTCGACCTGGGCCTGCTCGCGCGTCAGCTCCGCGTCCCACGACCTGTACGGCCTGATCCGCCTTCCGGTCACGCGGTCGGTGCCCATGTAGGGGCGGGCGAACCATCTGCCGTCCGCCCCGCGCTGCACGACCGCCCGGCGGTCGCTAGATGTCTGCATCGACGCCCAGCTCCGCAGCCATGTCGCGGATCTCCCTGCGCGCGTCCAGGTCGGTGGTCTGGATGCTGTCGGCGTGCCCATGGGGGTTCGCGCCGAGCGCGGCTATGAGCACGAGCTTGCGCGCGTTCCTGTCCGGGACGCCCGCCTGGCTGAAGGCCGCGCAGAGCGTGTCGGTGCACTCGCAGGCGAGCGCGAACAGGTCGCTGATGTCGGTCGGGCCCAGGAAGCAAGAGTCGCCGGAGCCGTCCCCTTTGGCGGTCGCGACCGTCGCGCAGCGGCACTCGAAAGCGCGGACCTCGCCGCACGCCTCGACCGTCACCCTGACCTTCTTCTCGCTACTCATCCTTCTCCTCCTCCTTGGCGCTCGCCTGCACCCTCTCCATGAGCCACACGTCCTCCTCGCCGGGCTCGAAGCCCGCGGAGCAGAAGATGTCATAGTGGTCGAGCCACGCCTCCGCGTCGTCGCCGCCCCAGCGGTTGTTGAGCTGGGCCATGTCCTTGGCTGCCGCCATGAGCCAGCAGCCGGCCTCGTACTCGCTGGGCCTGCAGGCCTTGAGGTTGCGGGCGAACTCGTCTCGCACGAGCCCGAAACGCCCCTCGTTCTCGGGGTGGCTGTCGCCGCCCATCGCCATGAGCAGCGCGGGCGGGTCCTCGCGGCCCACGCGCACCTCCATCATGAGGTCCTTGGACATGGCGAAGGCGCCGGACGACACGAAGCCGATCAGGCTCCTGTACAGTTCCTCGAGCGCCGCCTTCTCGCGCTCGGCCTCCTGCTCGGCCCGGATCTCCTCCTCGGTCTTCTCGGGCGCGGCGCCCGAGCCGTCATCCGGCTCGTAGAGATCCCAGTAGCTGCCCTTCCACACGGCGACGGTGCCGGCGGCGAACTCCTTCCCCTCGAGTTTCTGGGCGGCGAGGCCGACGTTGACCCAGTCCGTGTAGTTGAAACCCTCGGGCTGCTCCTTCACGACCGGGATGCCCGCATCGCCGAAGGCGTCGTAGTCCTCGGCCTTGGCCTCCTCGCGCTCGACGCGGCGGCGGATGCTGTCGGCCTTGCCCGCCCAGCCGTCACCGGCGGCGAGAACCGCCTCGACATCCTTCTCGTCGTCGAAGGCGCTCGCGGCCTCGAGCTGATCGAGCGTCACCTGGCGACCCTCGATACTCCCGCGCAGCCTGCGCGCAGCCCGGATCTGCCCGGCGGTGGCTCGGCTCGCGCGCTCGATGCGCTGCTCGTCGATGCCCAGCACGAGCATCTGCTGCACGCCTCGTGCGCGCTCGGCCTCGGTCAGCTGGCGCTTGTCATCGGTGGCAAGCATGGCCACAAGCTCGTTGGCCTCGTCCATGCTCTCCGCCACCAGCGCGGACACCTCGCGGTCCTCCCCGTAGATGGACGACAGCGCGCGGTAGCGGCGCTCGCCGTCCACGATGCGGTAGACGTTGCCGTCCGCCACCACCACGGGCGGGTTCAGCGGCTCACCGCCGGTCGCCTCGATACTGCGGGCCAGGGCGCCGATGTCGCCGAAGTCCTCGCGCGGGTTCTGCTCGCTCGGGCGGATGTCGCCCAGGCGAACCTGCCTCTTCTCGAATTGCATGTCATTCCTCCTAGTAGTACATCCCGCTCGGGGCGGTCCCCTCGATGGCGCCGGCGACGGCGATCAGGCCGATGAGCGCCACGGCGCACGCGACGCTGCGCACACGCTCGGGAAGCGACTCCCACCACTCGCCGAGCCTGCAGCCGGCATCCCAGATAAGGTCGCCCATCACGCCACCCGCCTCGGTCGGCGCGCCGGCACGCAGTCGGGCGACGGCAGCGCCGGCACCGCCCCGCGCGCCATGATGGCGGCATCGATGTCCTCGCTGCGCACCACCTCGCGCGAGCTGTTGGGGTTGAGCGACGGGTAGCGCGGTATCACGCCCTGCATGACCATCGCGCGGAACGTGACGTTGTCGCAGCAGGCGTAACGCGCGCCCTTGGCTATAGACATCCACATGGCCTTCTCCTTTCATTCGTTGAGCCAATCCCTTGCCGGAGGGCCGCGCCGATAGATGCGGCCGGAGGGCGCTCCCCCGCCAAAGGGAGCGGTGCCGCCGCCCCGCCAAGTCGGCGGCGGACACCTTATGGGTCGGATGTAGGGAGTCCGACCCCGTCGCGCCACGGGCCCCGTGGAATGGGGGCGGTGCGGAACCCGTGGCGCGACGGGGGCTGACTCCGCCGTCAGCGGCGCATGAGGCCGAGCCCGACCCCGAACAGGAACGCGAAGGAAAGTGCGAGAATGAAACCCATGGAAACCTCCTTGGAAGGGAATTGAAGATGAACAGAGCGCTCAGGGCGGCAAAGGAGAACATCGACCTGCTGGTCACCATCGCGGGCGCGGTCGGGTTCGGCTCGGTCGCCGCGATGGCCGAGGACGCCCGCCAGATGATCGCCGAGCACCCGGCCTCGTGCCTCCTCCTGACCGGCGCCGCCGCGATGCTCGGGTACGCGACCGCGCGCATCGTCTCCGCGAGGAGCGCCTGGGCAAAGCGCCGGAGGATGGACGAACGGCTCTCCGCCGTATTCCTCGGCATGTCGAGGAGGCGGAAGGAGCTGGTGTCCCGCGCGCTCGACGAGGGCTCCGTCAGCCTCTCCCCGCTCGATGCCGACGCCCTCGCGCTGTGCGAGCTCGGCATCTTCGGCACGCCGCCGGTCGGCTCGATGCTCACCGCGACCGACTTCTCCATCAGGCCCGCGGTGATCAGGGCGATCGCCGGGCACCGCTCCGAATGGCTCGCCTAGCGCGCCCATAGCGACCCGACCACCCACGCCGCGATGAACGGCAGCGCGGCGGCAAAGCAGCAGCGCGCCAGGCCGTAGGCGCCCTGGCCGACGCATAGCCACCCGGCGGCGTCCATGACGGCGGCCGAGGCCAGCAGCGCCCGCCTCTTCCCCGTCATTCCTCTTCCTCCAGATCCTCCATGGGCACGCCCCACCATTCCTCGTCGAGAGAGAGCACGCGCACGAGCATGCCGCCGCTCCACCGGTAGCCCTTCCCCTTCACCCTGACGGTTGCCTCGCTGAAGACCGAGTAGGCCCAGCCGTGGAGCTCCCCCAGCTCGGCCGTCGAGGTCTCGACGAGGTCGATATCGAGGTCCTCGGGAAAGAGAAACTCCGCCCGGATCCTGCGCCTGAGGCTCTCCTCCGTCTCGTAGAGGACGCCGTCCCTCTCCCTGAACGTGAACACCTGATCGATCATGACCTTCTCCTTTCAGCAGTTCGTTAGCGGGCCGCGGCTACGCAGCCTCGTCCGTGTTCCAGCCCATCAGGTCGTTGGGCGTGCAGCCGAGGGCCTGGGCGATGGCATACGCCTTGTCGACACCTGGGACCATCGAGCCGTTCTCGTATCCGATGATTGAAGATGCCGAGAGCCCCGCCTTGTTGGCCAGCTGCTCCTGAGACATATCGGCGCGAGCGCGGGCGGCGCGAAGGTTCGCTCCGAACTCATCCTTCGAAAACTCCATTTCGTCCTCCTTCAAAATGTGCGGGTTTCTTCCTGTTGCTTGAAACTATAGGCGGATGTCTGCCTATTGGCAAGAGAAAACTTTGCAGAATCTTGCTCATTCTGAAGAAAAGCTATAGGATTCTCGGCAACAACCGTCCTATTTGGGAGGAGCTTATGAATCTAAGAATTAGGGAAGTGAGAAAGAACCTTCACATGTCCCAAACGGAGCTAGCCGACGCAACGGGGACGAGCCTGAGAACGGTAGGCTCATGGGAGAGAAGCGAGAGTCTCCCCAACGTCGAGCAGCTATGGAAGTGCGCTAAAGCTCTTAACACCGACCCCAACGACCTGCTCGGATGGTACGAGGAGCATCCCGAGGACAGGCCGGCGGCGCCGGCGGGCGCGGAGGGCGAGCTGATCACCTGCTACCGGCAGAGCACCGAGAAGAGGCGCTCGAAGATCCTGGAGACGGCACGCGACCAGGCCGAGCTGTCCCAAAATCAGGCTGCAGCGCCTGAGATCGAAGGGCTGGAAGCGGATCAAGTAAAGTCCGCGTAGGCAACGGGCACCAAAACGCAAGCTACTCCCCCATTTTCGTAACCCCACGAAAATGGGCTGATCGGCTTGACCGTGCCGAGGACAAACGGTAATTTGGACAGCGGTATTGACGCGGGGACCCCACGGGGCCCGCGTCCAATAGAAAGGCGGCTGTCCCAACGGGCGGGCGCCTTTTTCATTTAGGAGTGCAAGTCATGGATAACGCAATCGACGAGCTCATAGCGGAATGCGAGGAGATCCTCGCGGACCCCGATTCCTACAATCTCGTGAGCGAGGCAAAGAGAATCGAGTCTGCGCTAGAAACGGTCGTGCCCAAGGTCCGCGTGGGCCTGAAGATGTTTCGCGCGTCGGTCGCCGGTCATTCGTCATACGGGAGAAGGGATGCCGCCGAGGACATAAGGCGGCTCCAGTCGAAGGCTAGGCTGTATGCCGACGAAAGGCGCATGAGTTATGAGATTGAGAAGATGAAGTCCTCGGCAGCGGGGACAAACGTGAAAGTCGAGCAGCACGCAGACAGCAACGCGACATCAAGCTCAAGCTCCTCGTCCTCATCTTCCCTGAGGGCATCCGTCGACAGCTTGATGGAGACGGTCGCCGCGGACCGGATGCTCACCACGGAAGACAAGGACATGCTCGCCGCCTGCCTCGTTCAGATGGAATTGGCAGCAAAATGCGGCGACCAGGCATCGCTGGCCGACCGCATGATCAAGGGATTGGAGATTGCGAAGAAGGGAGGGGAACTAGTGGCCGGTATCCTCGCCGTCGGCGGGAAGATCGCAGGGCTCCTCTAGACGCCCATGTATCCGATGAGGACCCATTGACCGGTCTGCGGGCACCTCACGGCGCGCACGTCATATTCGGATGCCAGGGAGTATGCGCACGGCCTGAGCGTCGCAAACGGGACAGGGCCCGCAGCGTCGTCCTTCACTCCAAGGGCGACGACCCTCACGGTGTCTCCGCGCTCCTGCGAAACGAGCTCGTACCCAAGGCTCAGCGGAATGCCCGTGAGCCCGTCGTAGATCATCGTGTCGCAGGAATCGTCCTCGTACGTATATGCGCCGACGCTGCAGCGAGCCATGGGTACCTCCAGGAGCGTAAGTGGTGTTCATAACGATTATGACCCGCGGCGCGGCAGGGCTTTAGGATTTTCCGAAAAACCTCCAACGGCTCGGGCTCCGAAAAACCAGCCGCTGATTTGATTTAATCCTTAATTGCGCTAATCTTTTATATACTTTATTACTTAGCTGTGCTAATATTTAATTGTCGAAAGGAGTTAGGCGGTGACTAAGAAGAGGGACCTCGAGCGGGAGCTGACCGAAGCGGGCTACGTAAAGCTCAGCGGCACCGGCACCAAGCACGACAAGTTCCGCCGCGGGGACGTGACGGTGACAGTGCCCAGGCACCGGGAGATAAAGGAGACGACCGCGAGGGGAATCAGGAAGGAAGCGGGGCTGCTCTAGCCCCGCCCTCCCCTTCACCGCAGGAAAGGAGACCACCATGATCGTCATGCAGGAGTTCGAGGTCTACCCCGACCCCGAGGGCGGCTACGCCGTGGAGCCGTGCGGGCTCGCCGGGGCCACCGAGGGCGATACCTACGAGGAGGCCGTGGAGATGGCCGTCGACTGGCTGCGCGTCCATGCCCTGGCGGCGCTGGAGCGCGGGGCGGAGTTCGAGGGCGGCGGGCTTGGCCATGCGCCGTCCCACGGCGGCACGATCGTCACCGTCGCGACCAGCGTCGAGCTGTCCGACATCCCGGCCGTAACCGCAGCCGAGGCCGCCGAGATGCTCGGCGTGAGCACCGCGCGCGTGGCGCAGCTCTGCCGCGACGGGAGTCTGAGCAGCTGGAGGGTCGGCAACACCCGCATGGTGTCGCGCGACTCCATCGAGTACCGCATCGCGGCCAAGCCCGGGGCGGGCCGTCCGTGCAAGGCCGCGGCGGAGGCGTAGCCCCAGCAGGGCGGGCTCGGCATCTAAACAAAAAAGCCCCGTGCGGCAATCTTGGCGGATCCGCACGGGGCATGCCCTCCGGCAAATAAGGGAAAGGCAGGACCATTATATGGCAACCAACGACAATTCCAGGTCAAAACTCGGCTCGAAGCGCGAGGTGGCTCCGGGCAAGTGGGTGATCCGCGTGCAGGCGGGCTTCCGCGCGGACGGACACGTGCGGCGCGTGTCGCGCACCGTCCACGGCACCGAGACCGAGGCCGACGTCGCCATCGCCCAGCTCGCCCGCGAGCTCGGCGTGTCCCAGGCGGCGCACGCGGGCGTGACGCTCGACATGTACTACTGGGGCGTGTTCCGCGACTCGCCCAGCAACCGCGGCAAGCCGCGCTCAAAGGCGAGCCTACGCGAGTACGACGGCCAGATGGACAACTACATCTCCCCCGTCCTGGGGTCGGTCGACATCTCCGAGATCACCCACGATATGATGCGAAGCTGCATCGAGCGCTCGGGCGCGCCGGCCAAGACCAAGACGACACTCCGCGCCGTCATGCGCCGCGCCTTCGATGACGGATGGGTGACGGTGGAGCCCTTCCGCCGCCGCGTCATAGCGCCCAAGGCCAAGCAGGCGCCCGTGGAGCCGTGGAGCATCCCCGAGGCCGCCGAGGCGCTGCGCAGGCTCGCCGCCAGCGACGACCGCGCGGACCTGGTCATGAACGCCTACCTCATCCTGGGCCTGAGCGGACTGCGCAAGGAGGAGGCGCTGGCCGTGCGCCCGTGCGACCTCAAGGTCACCACGACCTACGACTTCGCCACTGGGCAGCCGACCGTGTCGGAGTACATCGAGGTCTGCCGCGCGTACACGGACGAGGACGGCGTGAAGGAGACCAAGAACGCCCATTCCGTGCGCACCGTGCCGGTTTTATTGGCGGGCCGCGAGCGCCTGCACCAGATCATGGACGAGCTGCGCCCGAGCATAACCGTCGAGGGCGGCACTTCGGTTACGGAGCAGGTGCGGGAGTGGAGCGGACAGCGCATCGTCAATATGCGCGGCGATAATCTCGTGCGGGCGTGGCGGCGCATGTGCGTGCGCCATGACCTGCGGTATATCCCTCCTAAGGCCCTGCGCCACACGTCCGAGACCATCATGGCGGCGACCGAGGTCGACCCGCTGAGCATCATGGATCTGCACGGTCATACGGACCTGGGGACAGATTACCGCCATTACATCAAACCGGGCCTCGCGGAGCGCGAGAAGGCCGCCAGGCAGGTCGGGCGCGCTCTGCAGATCGTCGAGGGCGGCGGCGCGGGCGGCGGTTTTAATGGCACCGGTCTGGACGCCGAGACGCTCTGATTTGCGTTTTCTAGGTCCGCCACCAGCGAAATGCATAAAACGCCCCCTGCCGCGCATAAACGGCAGGGGGCGTAAAACGTGAACGGTAACGGACGGTTATGATTCGACTTCTCGGTAAACAAAAAAGGCCAACGCCGAAGCGCTGACCTGTGCGTTCTTTGGTGGGCCGTCAGGGGGTCGAACCCTGGACCTTGGGATTAAGAGTCCCCTGCTCTACCAACTGAGCTAACGACCCAAAGCTAAAGTCCGTCGTAGCGGACTTTAGAGGAGATATCGTGTGGTGGGCCGTCAGGGGGTCGAACCCTGGACCTTGGGATTAAGAGTCCCCTGCTCTACCAACTGAGCTAACGACCCGATATCAACACGAAGCAAGAACTGGGGTGGGTAAAGGGACTCGAACCCTCGACCTACGGGACCACAACCCGTCGCTCTAGCCAACTGAGCTACACCCACCGTGTCCTGTGCGCTTCGCGCTCGACTATTATTGCAAGGAACGCCACGCGATGCAAGCCCCAATTTTCAAGAATTTTGAAAAGAGTTTTTCGAGACCATTTCGAGCAATTCCCACCGGTTTCATAGGAGTAAACTTGCCCCACTGCAAATGCTCGAAAGGACAAGCATGAAAGAACTCTCCAACCGTACGGCAACGTTTACCGATTCGGTCATCCGCCGCATGACGCGCATCTCCAATAAGTATGGCGCCGTCAACCTGTCGCAGGGCTTCCCCGACTTCGATCCCCCGGCGCAGCTGCTCAACAGCCTGAGCGCCATCGCCAGCGACCCCAAGCCGCTCTATCACCAGTACTCCATCACCTGGGGCTCCCAGGCCATGCGTGAGGCGCTTGCCGCCAAGCAGGAGCACTTTATGGGCATGCCGATCAACCCCAACGAGAACATCGTGGTCACCTGCGGCTCCACCGAGGCCATGATGGCCGCCATGATGACGGTCACAAACCCCGGCGACAAGGTCGTCATCTTCTCGCCATTCTACGAGAACTACGGCGCCGACACGATCCTCTCGGGTGCCGAGCCCATCTACGTGCCGCTTAACCCACCTGCGTTCGACTTTGACCGCGAGACACTCGAGGCGGCCTTCCGCGACAACGATCCCAAGGCCATCGTCCTGTGCAACCCTTCCAACCCCTGCGGCAAGGTCTTTACGCGCGAGGAGCTCACCTTAATCGCCGACCTCTGCAAAAAGTACGACGCCTACTGCATTACCGACGAGGTATACGAGCACATCGTCTACGCGCCCCACGAGCACGTCTATATGGCCACGCTGCCCGGCATGTTCGATCGAACCATCAGCTGCAGTTCGCTGTCTAAGACGTACTCCATCACCGGCTGGCGTCTGGGCTACACCATCGCCCCGGCCCAGATCACCGAGCGCATTAAAAAGGTCCACGACTTCCTCACCGTGGGTGCTGCCGCTCCCCTGCAGGAAGCTGTCGTCACCGCCCTCAAATTCGACGACAGCTATTACCAGGAGGTCCTCGACCTCTACACCGCCAAGCGCGACCTATTCTGTCAGGGGCTCGATAGCATCGGTCTTGAGCACAACGTGCCGCAGGGCGCCTACTATGTGATGATGGATATCTCGGAGTTTGGCTATGACAGCGACCTCGACTTCTGTGAGGATTTGGCCTCCAAGGTGGGCGTGGGCGCCGTTCCGGGCTCGAGCTTCTTCCGCGAGCCCGTCAACCATCTGATTCGTTTCCACTTTGCCAAGCGAGACGAGACGCTCAACGCTGCGCTTGAGAACCTCAAGTCGCTACGTGATAAAATCAACCCGCGCGGGTAAGGACGGTCAGTAACTAAAGGCACTAAAGAAACCTCGTGAACCCGTTGGGCCATGAGGTTTCTTTTTATAGCGACCTCATTCATTTTTTAGAGCGCTATACTTTAGTCACGGAGCAACTCGTCCAGAGAGGAATACTATGGCAGAGCAGCAGCTTATCGGAGCGCTCGAGGCCGGCGGCACCAAGATGGTCTGCGCCACGGGCTATGCAGACGGCACGGTCCTGGAACGCGAGCAGATTGCGACCACGACCCCGCAGGAGACCGTTGAGGCCGTCAACGCATGGTTTGCCGACAAGGACATCGCCGCGCTGGGCATCGGCGCCTTTGGCCCCACCGCAGTCAACCCTGCCTCGTCCCAATACGGCAAGATCCTGGAGACGCCCAAAACGGCATGGCGCTACTTTGACCTGCTGGGCACCATCCAAAACGAGCTCAATATTCCCTGCGGCTACGACACCGACGTCAACGTCGCCTGCCTGGGCGAGGCCACCTTTGGTTGCGCCCAGGGCCTCACTGACGTGGTGTATCTGACCATCGGTACCGGCGTGGGCGCCGGCGTGCTCTCGGGCGGTAAGCTCGTGCACGGCATGATGCATCCCGAGGCCGGTCACATCCTGGTCACGCGCGACCCGCGCGACACCATCGGCGAGCACAGCGGCTGCCCCTTCCACGACAACTGCCTCGAGGGCCTCATCGCCGGTCCCGGCGTCAAAAAGCGCTGGGGTGGCAAGAGCGCCGGAGAGATGGCCGATGACCCGGAGGCCATGGACCTGCTCGCCGGCTATCTGGCGCAGGCGCTCATGACCTACATCCTGTGCTACGCACCGCAAAAGATCGTCATCGGTGGCGGCGTGGCCGACCACACCCCCATCGTGCCGCTCGCGCGCAAGAAGTGCGCCGAGATGCTCAACGGCTACATCGTCACGCCCGAGATGGCCGACATCGATAACTACATCGTCAACAACAGCCTCGAGGGCAAACAGGGCATTATGGGCTGCTTGGCCCTGGGCGCTCAGGCGCTTCAGTAGCAGACGCACCCACAGGGCGTGGCGCGCCCGGCAAATCCGACCTACGGAACGACGCCACCACACCTCATATAAGCCCTCAAATAAAAAAGGCCGCCTAGGACCAAACAATACGTCCTAGGCGGCTTTTTTGGCGCGCATCAGCGGCCGTAAGAGATATCGGAGCACAACGCCCGTTGCCGCACCACAGCAGTCGATCATCACATCGGTGATCATGCCGGCGCGTCCCGGCACAAAGAGCTGAATCGTCTCGTCGATCGAAGGAATCAGCAGCAGGAACACCGCCGTGGGCAGCAGCACGTCAAAGGTGCGCCGGCCCTCAAAATCAAAGGCGTGCGTTGCCAAGATGCCGAGCACCATATACTCGGTAAAATGCGCGCATTTGCGAACAACAAAGTTGGTCACCCATTCATATGGAAGTCCCACGCCGCGCAGGAAATCGCGGATAGCTTCCATGACCGTTAGGCTCAGCGAGCCCGACCCCGAGCCGGGAACCAGCGAATTGCCCCAGATCAAGAGCGCCATCAGGCAGGTCACGACCGCCCATTTTCGATTGATCTTAACCATGCAGAAGTTATGCCTCCGCGCGGAGCGGCGCGAAGCTGGCGGTACCGCCCTCGATAACGCTCAGATAGGCACGGCCCGTACGCTTGGCGGTAGAGGACTGCAGGCGCTCGATCTCTTCCTCGAGGATCTGATTGACGCGCTCGTGACGACGATTTTCCATAATGCCGGCGGCAATAGCCTCGGCTCGCTCGATGCCCTCGCGCGAGATACGGGCGGTATCCTCGGGGAACACAGCGCTGTGACGGCCGACATAGGCGGGTGCAGCAGGCTGAGGGGCAGCGACGGGAGCGGGAGCTGCAACAGGAGCAGGCTCGTCGATCTCGTCCAGAATCGCGGTGGCAGCGGCCCACATGTCCTCGTGGCCCGAGTAATCGGCCATGGGGACATCAACCTCGAGCGAGGCATCCGGAAGGTCACCGGTGTCGATGCGATCTTGGGCATCAATCGATGCGGTGATGGCTGCAGGCTCATCGAGGTCATCGAGATCGATGTCCGCGGCACCGAAAATGATAGGCATGCTGGCGAGGTTTGCGTTGTACGGCGCAGCCTCAGCCGCCTGCTGCTGGGCAGGAGCGCCCCAAAGCGAGCTTTCGGCGGCACGGCGGGCGGCAACGGCCTCCTCGTCCGCGGTCATGGCTTCATCAACGTACGAATTATCGGCAGAAGCGTTCACGTCCGCCGAGGTGGCGCTGCAGGCGTTATTGGCTGCCGCGTTGGCAACGAGTGCCACAAAAGCCGCCGTGCTGCCCGCAGGGGCGGCCTGGGAGCCAGACACGGCGCGTGCCGCGGCGGCGATGTCGTCGCGATTGAAGGAGCCGGTCTGCCCGCCGTTGGTGAGCTCGTCGATGGCGACTTGATAGACGTCGCGCGAGCGCGCAGGGTCGCAGCTCACCGGCGAATCGTCGTCGAGCATACTGTCGATCATGGACCAAGCCTCGGCCTCGTCCATGGCATCTGCGGCTCGAGCGATGGTAGGGACACCATCATCGGCATGACGGCGCTGGAACGCACCAGTCAGGCCGGAAAGGAATGCCGAGGTAGACTGCTCCGACTGAGCCTGAGAAGCAGAAGCGGCAGCATATGGAGTCGCATCCTGCTGCTGAGCTGGAATCGAGGCGGTCTTGAACTCGCTTTGATGCTGATTGAGATTGGCGGCACCGCCCATGGCATCGGGCTGGAACAGACGCTCTTCACGCTGCGCACGGTACTCGGAGATACCCAGCGAGGCGGCATAGATGCCCACGCCCGCCACCGCACCGACGGCAAAGGGAACAGCGCCCGCGACAACCGTCTCGTTGACCGACGAGAACGGCAGCGTCGCGGCATACATCACCACGGGGGCGGCAAGGCCGATCCCGCAGGAAAGTCCGGCAAGGACTGCTCGTTGTGTTGCATCAGAAGAAGCCATGAGCTCTCCCCATCTTCCAGCACCCAAATCGCATCATTCAGTTGGCTGCGCGAGAGAAGATGAAGCGGGGCTATGCCCCAAAGCAACGGTATATGGTTCGTTTCATCTGCGTTTTCCGTCGCGAAGCTTAAAAGCTATTATGCGAAACCGCCCTGCCGATTGCAAGCGACGATGTCGGATTGAAACGGGAAACCTGCTGCTCGTCGGTCTTACGGTCAAAAATAAGCGCGGAGCGGCGCAATGGAAAGGGGCCGAGGCTCAAAGCCCCGACCCTTTATCGCATTGATGACTATCGCAGCGCGTGGATGACAACCTAGAACGTCTGCTCGTAGTCGCTGTGTTTTTTGGCCGAACGCACCAGGAACTCCTGGTTGGTGTTGGTGCCCTTCAGACCCTTGATAAACGACGCCGCCGCACGCTCGGTATTGTTCATGCCGGCAAGAATGCGACGCAGACCAAAGACAAACGGACGCATCTGCTCGTCGACCAACAGGTCCTCGTTACGCGTACCGGAGGCAACGGGGTCGATAGCCGGGAAGATGCGGCGGTCGGCCAGGTCGCGGTCGAGCTTAAGCTCCATGTTGCCGGTGCCCTTGAACTCCTCGAAAATGACCTCGTCCATCTTGGAACCGGTGTCGATGAGGGCAGAGGCCAGGATGGTGAGCGAGCCGCCGTTCTCGATATTGCGGGCTGCACCCAGGAAGCGCTTGGGCGGATACAGTGCCGCCGAATCGACGCCGCCCGAAAGGATGCGGCCCGAGGCAGGCGCCGCCAAGTTGTAGGCGCGGGCGAGGCGCGTGATGGAGTCGAGCACCACCACGACGTCGCCACCCAGCTCTACGATGCGCTTGGCGCGCTCGATGACGAGCTCTGCCACGCGGGTGTGGTTGTCGGCAGGCATATCGAAGGTCGACGCCACAACCTCACCCTTGATGGAACGCTGCATATCGGTGACCTCTTCGGGGCGCTCGTCGACGAGCAGGCAGATGAGGTGCACCTCGGGGTTGTTAATCGAGATAGACTGGCAGATCTTCTTGAGGATCGTGGTCTTGCCGGCCTTGGGCGGGGACACGATCAGGCCGCGCTGGCCCTTGCCGATCGGTGACACGATGTCGATGGCGCGACCGGTAATAGAGTCCTTGCCGTGCTCCATGCGCAGCGGCTCGTTGGGATAGACCGGGGTGAGGTCGCCGAACTTGGGACGGTTGCGAATCTGCTCGGGGTCCAGACCGTTGACGGTCGTGATTTTGGCGAGGCCGGCGCGCTTGTCGCCGCCGCGCGAAGGACGCAGCGAGCCCTCGATGACGTCGCCCGTGCGCAGGCGCGCGGAGCGGATGAGGTAGGCGGGCACGAAGGCGTCGTCGTTGGACTTCATGTAGCCATGGGCGTGGATGATGCCGGAGCTGTCCGGGCGAATCTGCAGAATGCCCTTGATGTCGCGGAAGCCCTCGGCCTTCGCAGCGGTGACGTAGATTTCCTCGACGAGCTCGGCCTTCTTCTTGCCGGTCGTCTCGATCTCGAACTCCTTGGCCTTCTCGCGAAGTTCGGCAACCTTCATGGCAGCGAGCTCCTCGCGCGAAAGCGTAGGCTCGGTGGGAGCGGCATTACGCTCCTTGTTGCGTTGCTTGCGATCGCGCTGGCGGTTGCGACGGTCGTTGTTGCGCTCGTCCTTGCGCTCGTTGCGCTCCTCGTTGCGCTTGTGCTGGCGACGGTTGGGGCGGGCGCCGTCTTCGCTCTCGGCGGGGGCGGCACCATCGGTTGCGGTGGTGTCAACATTGGCCGCAGCGGCGTCATTGGCCTCGGCGCCAGAATCAACCTGCGCTTCGACATCAGCATGCTGCTCGGCGGCCTTGGCCTTAACGGACTTCTTGCGACCGCGCTTGGGCTTCTCGGATGCAGGCTGTTCGACGTCCTGGGGCTCGGCGGCATCAGTCGATACATCGGCGGTCGTCTCGGTGGAATCCTCGGACGCGCCCTTCTTGGCAGCCTTAGCCTTGGACGTGCGCTTAGCAGCAGTGCGACGCCTGCGACCGGGACGGACGTCGGCGGGCTCGGCATCGGCAGAAACGGCCTCGGAAGTCGTAGCATCCTGGACGGGTTCATCGGCAGCAGTTGAGGACTTGGCGGTCGCCGCAGCATCCCGAGCGGCGGCGGCTGCGGCTGCGGCCTTCTCGGCCTCGACAAAGGCCTTAGGCTTGCGACCGCGACGGTGAGGGCGCAAAGCCGGATCGACAACGGGAACTTCGCTGGCCTCGACAGGCGCAGCGGGCTCAACAGACGATGCACCCTCCCCTGCCGCGGAACGGACCGAAGTCTCAGTGGGCTCGGGGACTACCTGTTCCGCAACCTGCTCGGCCTTAGCAGCCGTGCGACGGCGTGTGCGCGGTGCCAGCTTCTCGGTCGGCTGGTCGGCGGCAGGAACCTCGGTGGCGGCAGGGGTCTCGAGTACAGACGGAGCTGCAAGCTCGGTCAGAGCCGCGGCCTCGCGCTCGGCAGCACGACGGCGGGCGCGCACCACCTGAGCCTCGCTAATCTGCGCCAACGCACGTGCCTGCGCGACCTCATCGGAAATCGGCGCCGAGGAGTCAGCTGCAACGGTGAGCTTGGCGCGCGTCGTGCGCGTGGTACGGCGCTTTGGCTTGGTGACCTCCTCGCCGTCAGCGGCAGGCTTGGCCGTGCGGCGCGTGCGCTTGGGCTTTGCCGGAGCAGCCTCCTCACCAGTTGCAGGCACGGCCTTCTCAGCCGCTACAGGCATAGGCGTCGAAGCAGCCTTAGGCGTCTCAGGAGCCGAGGCTTGAGCGGGCGCCGCGACCTGGTCCGACGCAACCGGTGCAGCGGGAGCGGCCTGCGTCGTCGTTATTTCGTTTTCTTGCTGTTGATCAGACACAGTGTTTGCTCAACTTTCTTTTCAAGCCCTGTGATCACATGCTCCCTGCATAAACCTTCAGGGCGGCTAAACAGTCTAGTTCCGTTCAAAACGACGGACATCATTGATCTGTATCGAGATGATTGCGTCAACTACGCAGCGTTAGTGTAACACAACCGCCGCCACCTGCAACTTAGTCATTGGGGACGTTCTTAAACGACTAGTCAAAAGGGACACTCTTTGTTTGCCACCCACAAATCTGACTGCCTCCGCCAAAACTATGGCGGTTTACTACGATGAATCGCTCAACCGCGACCACTCCGAAACTTGTTGAACTAAAACCGCAGGTAGATGCCTTGCACTTTTTAGCAAAACGCCGGCGTGGTTAGAATTCCTCAATTCATCGTAGTAAACTGGCATAGTTTCGTATTTCCAGCAGTTCCAAATTCATCAATACGTCGGCGTTTGCGAAAAAAGCCCGACCTCCGTAGGAGATCGGGCTTATAGGGCTCAGTTAAACCAAACCTACACGGTCAAATGACCCGCAGATTACATCTGCTCGGGCGCGGAAACGCCAACGAGGGTAAGCACCAGGGCGAGCGTCACGCGGACAGCGTCGCAAGCTGCCAGACGGGCGCGCGAAAGCTCGGGGTCGACGGGACGGCCCTCGCTCGGCAGAACCTGGCAGGCAGCGTAGAAGCTGTGGAAGTCGCCGGCGAGCTCCTCGGCAAAGTGGGTCAGACGGAACGGAGCGCGATCGCGAGCACAGCTGGCGATCAGGTCGGTGAGCTCGTTGAGCTTGCGCGAAAGGGCGAGCTCGGTCGGGTCGGTCAGCAGCGAGTAATCGACGTTCTCACCGATGGCCTTGGCGGCAACGGCCTTCATGCCCATCTCGTCGGCCTGCTCGGCGGTAACGTCGGCGGCACGGCGCAGGATGGAGCACACGCGGGCGTGAGCATACTGCACGTAATAGACCGGGTTGGAGTTGTCGCGCTTCTTAACGGCCTCGATGTCGAAGTCGACCATCTGGTTGGAGCTCTTGGAGATGAGCGTGTAGCGAGCGGCATCGGAGCCGACCTCGTCGACGAGCTCCTGCAGGGTCACCATGGTGCCCTTGCGCTTGGACATACGGACGGGCTTGCCGTTACGCAGCAGGTTGACGAGCTGGCCCAGCAGAACCTCAAACTTGCCGGGGTAACCCAGAGCGTCGCAGACGCAGCGTACGCGCTCGATGTAACCGTGGTGGTCGGCGCCCCAGATGTCGATGACGTGATCGACGCGCTGGAACTTATCCCAGTGATAGGCGACGTCGGAGGCGAAGTAGGTGTACTCGCCGTCGGACTTGATCAGGACGCGGTCCTTGTCGTCGCCCAGATCGGTGGAGCGGAACCACAGGGCGCCGTCCTTGGTGTAGAGGTAGCCCATCTTGTCGAGCTTCTCAAAAGCGCGGTCGACGGCGGAGGTGCCGGCGGTCTCGCCCTCGGTGTCCTTCACATACAGCGAGCGCTCGGAGTACCAACGATCGAAGTCGCAGTTGACGGCGTGGCAGAGGTCGCGCATGTTATCGACCATCTTTACATAGCCGCGCTCGCGGAAGCTCTCCATGCGCTCCTGAGGATCGGCGTTGACCCACTTATCGCCGTCGGTGCGCCAGAACTCGGCGGCCTCGTCGATGATGTAGTCGCCGCCGTAAGAGTCCTTGCCCAAGGTCTCGGCAAAGTTGTCCTGATACGGATGGGTCTCGGGGTGCTCGTCGTTCTCGTCGGCAACAAAGGCGTCACGGTCGGCGATCAGCAGCTTGTGAGCCTCGTCGATATCAACGCCCTGCTTGGCGATGATGTCGGCAAGCTGCATATAGCGCGTGCTGATGGAGTTGCCGAAGGTGTTCATCTGAGAGCCGTGGTCATTGATGTAGAACTCACGCTGGATCTCATAGCCGGCGTGGTCCATAACGCGGCAGAGCGAATCGCCCAGCGCGGCCCAGCGGCCGTGGCCGATGTGCATGGGGCCGACGGGGTTGGCGGAAACGAACTCGACCTGGGTCTTCAGGCCACCACCGACGTTGGACTTAGCGAAGTCCATGCCCTTCTCGCGAGCCTCGCCAAAGATGGCATTCTTAACGGCAACGGAGAGGTAGAAGTTGATGAAACCGGGGCCTGCGATCTCAACCTTCTCGATCGCGGGATCCTCGGGCATATGGGCAACGATGGCCTCGGCGATCTTGCGCGGGGCGCAGTGGGCCAGCTTGGCGGACTTCAGGGCCATGGTAGAGGTCCACTCGCCATGAGAAGTGTCAGCCGGTCGCTCGATAGCGCAATCGTCAAGTTCAAATGCGGAAAGGTCGCCGGCCTCCTGGGCCGCAGCAAGCGCAGCGCGTACCAGCTCTTCAATCTTCTCGGGCATAGATCCTCCTTGTGTTAAAGCCCCCGAGCTCTTGGTCACTCGTAGGGCAAAAGCCAGAGTTTGTAGTACTCTATCACAAGCGAGGGGCACTGTCGCAGGGTAAAGCCAATCGAAATTGCATATGCACAAAATTGACTACAGCTTGTATGGAGTCACTCAAAGATGCCGGTCTGCCTGCAGATTATGCACGCGTTGAAAATGCATAAAGGTGTGAATGAGCTGTGTCTTTTATCGAATACTCTTACCTATCAGAGTTGTGTGCTTTTCCTGCATAAAGCGAGGATTTGCGCACGTCAGCGTGTTATTCTAGACATACGTAAATTCGTATAAGTTGGAGGTAGCATGTTCTCAATCGGTCAACACGTCATTCATCCGGGTCAGGGAGTCTGCACCGTCGTCGGTTTTAGGGACGACACGCCGCAGCCCATGTTGTTGCTCGAGGCCAAGCAGGGGCATGCGCAGACGATCCTTATGTACCCCGTGGCGCAGGCCGACCGTCTGCATGCCGCCATCTCTCAGCAAGATGCCGAGCATCTGCTGAGCCACTATGACGAGCTGGAGTGCGACACCTTTACCGAGCGCAACAGCTCGCTTGAAGAGACACACTTTAAGCAGCAGCTCAAGCTGGGCGCGCCCGAGACGGTCCGCGTGGCAAAGACCATGATGCACCGCATTCGCCAGGCCGAGGAAGCCGATAAAAAGCCCAGCTCTTACTATATGCGTGTACTCAAGGAAGCCAAGCGCCGCTCCATCGAGGAGTTCGCCGTGGCATTGGGCGTCACCGAGGAGGCCGCCGAAGCCCGCCTAGCCCAAGCCGCCCTCAACTAACCCATCCGCGCCAAAAACCACCACAAAGGGGACAGGCACCTTTGTGGTGGTTTTTTCGTTCTAGTCGTTCTAGTAGTATTCATTCTTAGCGATACCTGCGAGCACAAGGAGTCTTTTATGGCAGAGCCACTTTCCGCCGGAATCACCCGCGACCGTGCGTTCGAATTGCTCAACGAGCACAATAAGGACCCGTTCCACATCACCCACGGCGAAACGGTCGAGGGCACCATGCGCTACTTTGCGCGCGAGTTCGACCCCGAGAACGAGGAGTTTTGGGGCATCGTCGGTCTGCTGCACGACCTAGATTGGGAGGAGCATGAGGACGACCCCATGAACCACACCATCTATGCGGCCGAGATCCTTGAAGGCGAGGGCGCCTCTCCCGATCTCATTCGCGCCATTCAGACGCACACGTCGGACTTCAACACCTCGCTGCCCAAGCCCGAGCTGCAGATGGAAAAGATCCTGTTTGCCTGCGACGAGCTCACCGGCTTGATCGGTGCTGCCGTCATCATGCGTCCGAGTAAGAGCGTCATGGACTTTACGACCAAGTCGCTCAAGAAAAAGTTCAAGGACAAGCGCTTTGCCGCCGGCTGCTCGCGCGACGTGATTACGCAGGGTGCCGAGATGCTGGGCTGGGAGCTCCCCGAGCTCTTCGACCGTACCATCGCGGCCATGCAGTCCTTCGCCCCCGACCGCGACACCTTTCAGGCTTAATTCCAAAACCATCACAAAGGGGACAGGCACCTTTGTGGTGGTTTTTGTTTGCGCGGGCGTTAGGGGCGGACCTGGCCGGTGCCTCGGAGCTTGTATTTGTAGGTGGTGAGGGCCTCGGCGGCAAAGGGGCCGCGGGCGTGGAGCTTTTGGGTCGAGATGCCAATCTCGGCGCCCAGGCCAAACTCGCCGCCGTCGGTAAAGCGCGTGCTGGCGTTGGCATACACGGCCGAGGCATCGACCTCGTCCAGGAAGCGCTCGCAAGCATCCGTGTCCTCTGCAACGATGGCCTCGGAGTGCATCGTGCCGTAGCGGTTGATGTGCGCGATGGCCTCGTCCTCGTTCGCCACGACCTTCACGCTCATCTCGAGCGCCAGATACTCGCGACCCCAGTCCTCCTCAGTCGCGGCAACGTAGTCATCGCCCTCGGCAAGCCCGGCGTCGGCGCATGCGGCGCACGTGGCCTCGTCGCCGTGAATGAGCACGCCGTGGTCGTGCAGCACGGCAACGACCGCAGGCAAAAACACATTGGCCACAGCATGGTCGACCAGCAGCGACTCGGCGGCATTGCACACGCCTACACGCTGGGTCTTGGCATTAACGATAATGTTGAGCGCCTTATCAAAGTCGGCGGACTCATGCACGTAGATATGACAGTTGCCCGTGCCCGTCTCGATCACCGGCACAAGCGACTCGCGCACGCAGCGCTGGATCAGGCCTGCACCGCCGCGCGGAATGAGTACGTCGACAATACCGCGGAGCTTCATGAGCTCGCCAGTGGCCTCGCGGTCGGTGGACTCGATCATCGAGATAGCCTCGCGCGGGAAGCCCTTGGTCTCGAGCGCATCGGCCAGCAGCTCAGAAATCATGGCACACGAGTGATAGGCCAGCGAGCCGCCGCGCAGAATGCAGGCGTTGCCGGTGCGGATGCAGATGCCCGCGGCGTCGGCCGTCACGTTGGGGCGCGCCTCGTACACCATGGCGACCAGGCCCAACGGCACGCTCACGCGGGTGAGGTCCACGCCGCTTGCGAGCACGCGGTGGTCGAGCACGCGGCCGACAGGATCGGGCAGCTCGGCGAGCTTCTCCAGGCCGGCGGCCATACCCTCAACGCGCTCGGGCGTCAGCAGCAGACGGTCGAGGAGCCCCGCCGAGGTCCCCGCATCGCGCGCGGCGGACATATCGAGCTCGTTGGCGGCAACGATGGAGTCGACACCGTTGCGCAGTGCTGCGGCCATGGCGCGCACGGCCTCCTGGCGCTGCTCGTCGCTCGCCGTGGCAAGCGAGGCCGACGCTGCCTTAGCGGCAACGGCAAGATCGTGGACATACGTGGCTATATCGACCGACATGGGCGGCCCTTTCTCCTAGAAGTTTGCAACCATGGTAGCCGATTTGCGCATGGCCTCGCCCGCGGCGGTAGAATTGGTCAACCCGAAACACCGCAACGAACGGAAGACTCACATGGCCCTCATCACTTCGTACCACGTCCCCGGCCTGTATGTCGAGGACCACAGCATCGACGTCCCCCTCGACTGGCGCGGCCTGGAGCCGATGCTCCTGGCCGTCGGCAGCACCATGCGCCGCGGCGCCATGCCGGCGCCCATCGCAGGTGCGCCCGAGAGCATCAAGCTCTTCTACCGTGTGGTTTGCGCGCCCGACCGCATCAACAACGATCTGCCACTGCTCCTGTTTTTGCAGGGCGGCCCCGGCGGCGAGAGCCCGCGTCCGCTGTCACCCACAAGCGACGGCTGGATCGAGGAGGCCGTCAAGCACTTCCGCGTCGTCCTGCCCGACCAGCGCGGCACCGGACGCAGCAGCTGTGTAGACGGACGCACGATTGCCGCACTGGGCGAGCGTGCCGAGGCAGCCGGCGCCGATGCGGACCGCTCGCAGGCGGACTTCCTCAAGCGCCACCTCGCCAGCTCCATCGTGCGCGATTTTGAGTACCTGCGCCTGGTGGGCTTTGGCGGCAGGCCCTGGGTCACGCTCGGGCAGAGCTACGGCGGCTTTTTGACGCTGAGCTACCTGTCGCTCTTCCCCGAGGGCGTGGCGGCAAGCTTTACCTGCGGCGGCATCCCCCACGTACCGGCGAGCGCAAGCGAGGTCTACGCGCACACCTTCCCGCGCATGGCTGCCAAGACGCAGCAGTATTACAACCGCTACCCCGCCGACGTCGAGCGCGTGGCGGCCCTGGCAGATGCCCTCGAGGAGCAAAAGCCCGTGCTACCCGACGGCTCGCCGATGACGGTCGAACGCCTGCAGCTCATGGGCAGCGACTTTGGCATGAAGCCGAGCTTTGAGCGCATGCATTGGATTATCGATCATGCTTTTGTTGACGGCGACGGCACGCTGGCCTGCGGCGCCTCGGTATCCGACAGCTTTTTGATGCGCGCCTTCGAGCGCACCAACACGCGCACGAATCCGCTGTACTGGACGCTTCAGGAGTTCATCTACGCCGACGGCGACACCATGCCCATTCGCTGGGCCGCGGCAGAAGAGAAGGCCCATCGTGCCGAGTTCGACACGCTCACGCGACCGCTCATGTTTACCGGCGAGGCCATGTTCCCGTGGATGTTTGAGCAGATGCCCGAACTTAAGCCCTTCAAGCCGGCGATGGATCTGCTTATGGAAGACACAAGCTGGGACAAGATCTACGACCCGCAGCGCCTGGCGTGCAACGAGGTGCCCCTGCAGGCCGCGGTGTACTTCGATGACATGTACGTGGACTCGGGCATGCAGCTCGATACGCTCAGCCGCGTGGGCAACTCGCATGCCTGGGTGACCAACGAGTTCGAGCACGACGGCTTGCACGGCAGCGTGGTGTTCAAGCACCTCTTCGACGAAGCCCTCAACCGCGGAGACCTGCGCCAGATCTTCTAGCAAAGGAGTGTCCCCGTCTGCCGGCACAATAGGAACGTCCCCAAGTGCCGGCAACGACAATGCCGCTGGTAGAGGACAGAAAGCGAAAACGCCCCTAAGCGAGCAAGGTGACGTGAAAGAGGAGGGCATTGACCTTTTGGTTATGCCCGACGATTGAACGTCAGATTGCCGCTTAGGGGCGTTTGCAGCGTCAATTGGTTAGGCGAACACTATCAAGTTGTCCCTATGGATCGCGGGCTTCTCGGCCAGGTCTGCGAGCAGGCGGTTGCTGGCAATCTGGTCCTGGCGGCGGCCGGCTGCAAGCTCCAGCACGTCCGAATCGGCCTCGGCGATACCACGGGCGACAACCATGCCGCTCGGGTCGCACACGTCGAGCACATCGCCCTCGGCAAACTGGCCATCGACCTCGCGAATACCCACCGCGAGCAGCGACGATCCGCGGCTGACCAGCGCCTTCGCGGCGCCATCATCGACCGTCACCGAGCCATGCGCCTTGTCACCCAGTGCGATCCACAACTTGCGCGGCGCAATGTCCAGGCGCTCCGCCGGCGGATCGAACAGCGTACCCACGCTCTCGCCGCGGGCCAGACGCACGAGCGCATCGGGCTCCTCGCCCGAGCAAATCACGCTTTGAATGCCCGCCGTCATGAGAATGCGGCTCGCGCGAATCTTGGTGATCATGCCGCCCGTACCCACCGATGTGGAAGAATCGCCCGCCGAGGCGATAATCTTGGCATCGATCTTATGCACGACCGGGATAAACTCGGCCGTCGGATCCTCATGCGGATTGGCGGTGTAGAGGCCATCGATGTCCGAGAGCGTCACGCACAGATCGGCAGAAACCAGGCAGCTCACAAGCGCCGCCAGCGTGTCGTTGTCGCCGAACTTGATCTCATCGACGGTAACGGTGTCGTTCTCGTTGACGACCGGCACCACGCCCAGCTCCACCAGGCGCAGCAGGGCGTCGCGCGCGTGCAGGTAGGACGTGCGGCGCGCCGTGTCGTGACGCGTGAGCAGCACGAGCGAGGTGAGCAGGTCGCGCGCATGGAACTCCTCGTCGTAGGCCGACGAGATGATGCACTGACCGGCCGAGGCGCAGGCCTGCAGGCTCGGCAGGTCACCGACCGGCTTGCGGTCGAAGCCCAGCACGGGATAGCCGCAGGCAATGGCACCCGAGCTCACCACGACCAGGCGCCAGCCAAGCTCGCGCAGCGCTGCGGCCTGGTCGGCAAGCCCGCCGATAAAGGCGCGGTTGACCTTGCCGTCGGCGCCCACCACCGTGGACGAACCGATCTTTACCACCATCGTTTTATAAGAAGTCGTCATACGTCAAACCAATCGAATGTCGAGCGTTCGGGCGAGCTGGGGCAGTCGGGGCGCCTGGTGCGGAACGGACGAAAATGATCCGTTTTCCTCCGTCCCCTTCGGATCATTTTGCCCAGGGGAAGGCCGAAGCCGCAGCCATGTTCTTGCGCACGAGCTCGTCGCGCACCTGAGCCAGGCCCTGCTCCATGCCCACCACATAGGTCTGCGGGTACAGGAAGCGCTTGAAAGCTGCGTCCAGATGGTCAAGTGCCCAGGCGCAACGCTCGCGCGCGTCCTGGATGCTCTCACGCGGAGCCACCGCACTGCCATCGCGCACGATCGGCACCAGCAGCTCGCGATACTCAAGTTCGGACACGTCGGTCACCAGAGCGGCATCATTCACGGCCACGAGGGTATTGCCGCGCGCGGCGCCCTCCCCCGCCAGATGGTCCTCGTCGTAGATCATGTCGCAGACTGGGCCGCCAAAGCCGTCGTAATAACGGCGCACGCGTTGCACACCCGGGATCGTGCGCTTGTAGGGCTGCTCGGAGAGCTTGACCACCGGCGTCCACGGGTCCGTCTCACTCGCACGGCGGGCGGCGAGCTTGTACACGCCGCCCAGCGCCGGCTGGTCGTAGCAGGTCGCGAGCTTGGTGCCCACGCCAAAGCTATCGATAGGCGCGCCCTGGTCGAGCAGCGACTGAATCGTGTACTCATCCAAATCGTTAGAAACCGAGATCCCCACATAGGGCAGGCCCTCGGCATCAAAACGGCCGCGCACATACTTGGAGAGCTTGGCGAGGTCGCCGGAGTCGATGCGAATGGCCGACAGGCGCTCGCCCACCGCTTCCATCTCCTTGGCAACCGTAATGGCATGCTCGCAACCCTCGCGTACGTCGTAGGTGTCGATGAGCAGCGTGCAATTCTTGGGGCTCGACTTGGCAAAGGCGCGGAAGGCCTCGAGCTCGGAGTCGAAGCTCATGACCCAGCTGTGCGCATGCGTGCCAAAGACGGGAATACCGTAGCGGCGGCCGGCGAGCACATTGGACGTAGAGGAGCAGCCGGCAACGTAGCTCGCGCGCGCGACGGCCAGCCCGCCATCGGGACCCTGGGCGCGGCGCAGGCCAAACTCGGCAACGGGACGGCCGTCCGCCGCCAGCACCACGCGCGCCGTCTTGGTGGCGACAAGCGTCTGGAAGCCGACGATGTTGAGCAGCGCCGTTTCGAGCAGCTGGCACTCCAGCGCGGGACCGGTGACGCGAACCATGGGTTCGCGCGGAAAGACGAGCTCGCCCTCGGGGACGGCGTCGATGTTTACATGTGCATGAAAATCGCGCAGGTAGTCGAGGAATGCAGGCTTGAACATCGCACCGCCGGCCGGGGCCTGGAGTGAGGCGAGGTAGTCGATATCCTCGGGCGTAAAGCGCAGGTTCTCGACCAGCTCGGGCAGCTCGGCGGTGCCGCACATGACGGCATAGGCGCTGCCAAAGGGATGGTCGCGGTAAAACGCGGTAAAACAACCCTGCTCATTGGCCTTGCCGCTCTCCCACAGGCCCTGGGCCATAGTGAGCTCGTACAGATCGGTGAGCATTGCAATGTCGGTGGGATGCGAGATGTCGGTCAAAGCCATGGGGCGACCTTTCGGATGCGTTGTGCAGAGGTTGAGGGTTGGAAAAGGGCAGAGTGTTCGGGCATGGCACCCAGCGCGAATGGGCTAGAGCAGGCCCATGCTGGTCAGGATCGTGTAGCCCATAAAGATGACAAACGCGATGAGGGCAAGGACAATGATGATTTTTTGAGCCGGCGCCATGCCAGGGATCTCGTTCTCGCCCGTAGGCTCCTTGGAGGTAACCATGCGCTGGGCAAAGGTCATCTCGTCACGGCTCGGCTTGGGCTCGACGGACTTGGAACGAGCGACCTTTTTAGGCTGAGGTTTAGGTGCGGTGGGCGCGGGCTTCGCGGCGGCGGGCTTGGGCGCGGGGGCGACGTTCGCGGCGGCCTCCTCGGCCTTCTCGCGCTCGGCACGCAGGGCGGCCAGCTCCTCACGCTCGCGGCGTGCCTCTTCCTGGGCCTCGCGACGAGCTTTCTCGGCGCGGAGCTCTTCCAACTCGGCGCGTTCCTCGGCAGACAGTGGTTGGGACTCAAGCTTGGCCATGGTACAGCCCTTTCTTTTAAAAAAAGCCGCCGACACAATGTCAGCGGCTTATCAAATCCAAGGGTGGAGACGAAGGGAGTCGAACCCTCGGCCTCTGCCATGCGACGGCAGCGCTCTCCCAACTGAGCTACGTCCCCAAGACAAGTTGATATTTTACCTACGGCTCGCCAACTGTCAACGCCCAATACCCAGTCTTTTTGGGACGCGGCTGTTTTAGCTACCCCGACAGACAACGCGAACGGTTTGGTCGAACAGCGGCAGGGGTAGCTAAAACAGCCCCGTCCCAAAAAGACTACTCAAAGAGCCTCGTCCCAGATTAGCTGGTTTGAGCACTAGTAAGAACACCGGTGGTATCGAACGCCGGGGTAAAGCTCTCGTCTACCGCGCCGCCTTCTTGCCAAAACATCGTCGTAAAGCCCAGGTCGTCGGCATGGTCGAGCACCTGCTCGTACTCCTCGCGCGTCACGGCGCGCGCCAGGTCGCCGCCTTGTTCGCGCATGAGGGCATTGGGCGTGTACTGGTTCATGACCGAGATCGGCACGTCGCCCACCGTCTGCCACACCAGGTCCAACACGCGGCACGAATCGTCCGCATGCCCCGGCAGCACCAGATGACGCACGATTATGCCGCGCCTCATGAGCCCGTCCTCGTCTACCAGCTCTCCCCCGCGGCGCTCAATCTCGCGCGCCATCTGGGCCAGACCCGACACGGCCACGCGCGGGTAGTCCTTAATATGAGAAAGCGACTGAGCAAGCCCGGCATCGGCATATTTAAAGTCCGTAAGCCACACGTCGACAAGGTCGCCCAGCGCCGCCACGGCACTCGCGCGCTCGTAACCACTCGTGTTGTAGACAATTGGGATGACCAACCCGCGCGTCCGTGCCGCGGCAATCGCGGCAGGCAACAGGTGCGCATAGTGCGTCGCCGTCACCAGGTTGATGTTATTGGCGCCCTGGTCCTGCAGCTCCAGCATAATCTCGACCAAACGCTCGGGCAAAATCTCAAGACCGAAATTGCCCGTCGAGATCTCGTGGTTTTGGCAGTAGATACATTTGAGCGAACAGCCGCTAAAGAAAATCGTACCCGAGCCGGCCTCGCCCGAAATGGGCGGCTCCTCCCACATATGGAGCGCCGCGCGGGCGACCTTAAGCGTGTTGTCGGCGCCGCACACGCCACGCGCGCCCTCGTCGCGCGCCGCACCGCAACGGCGCGGACACAAATGGCAGGCGGGCGAAAAAAGTTCGGTCAACGACGTCGGCATAAAAACATGCTCCAAAACAATGATTCAGCAGCTCAAACGTAAAGGGACCAACCGCACAGACGGCTCGAGCCCAAGGCGCCGTAATCGTCCGACACGATTTTTGTAATGTCAAGACTGGAATCGATAAAGTGCCGCTTTATAATGTAGGTATTCCGCCCCCCGCGGAGCAACTGGGTGAACCGTCGCGTTTATTTAGGGAGCCCACACAGTCGTACCTAGTACAGGTATCCTTCGTTGTTAAGGACGCTGGAACAGTCGATGAGGGCACCCACCTGTTTTAGGTGGGTTCATTTTCGTAACGTGGGGGGTGGTTTTCATTTGCCGAAAACCACCATTACAGCCCATATGGATCCCCGCCGGTATCCCGACAAGCCATCGACAACATCCCAATATCTGGTAAGCGCGTGATTATCGCTGCATGCAATTCCATGCACCCCCCGTGGTCGAGTATCATGGTTCGGCTATGCCCTTTGCGCATGGCGTTCTTCTGACCTTTTCCTTCGACGCTTGGCGGTTTTTAGATTCATGGCTTCATCCCCGAGCTACATACCGTACCTATGCGTGGCAGCGGCGGCCTTTATCACGACCTTCCTCATTGTGCCCCTGGTCAAGCGCTTGGCAATTAAGCTCGACGCCGTCGACTATCCTTCCAAGCGCCGCATCAACACCAAGCCCATCCCGCGTTTGGGCGGAACGGCGGTGTTTTTGGGCCTGGTCGTTGCCTGCATTGTGCAAATCCTAGGCACCTGGCACCTAGGCTGGCCGCCCGTCCTGGTGCCGCACCCGCGCCTTCACATTAGCTATCCCATGCTGGCGCTCTCCTTTACCGTCATCTTTGCGACCGGCGCTATCGACGACGTCTTCCAGCTCAAGCCCAAGCAAAAACTGGCCGGTCAGGTCCTCGCCGCGCTCATCGCCTGCGTGGGCGGCCTGCGCATCGGCGTCATCGTCAACCCGTTTGCCCCCGGCGAGATCATGCTCGGATGGCTCGCCTACCCCATCACCGTGATCTATCTGGTGGCATTCACCAACATCATTAACCTCATCGACGGCCTCGACGGCTTGGCCACGGGCATCTGCGGCATCGCGTCGTTCACCATGTTTTCGATGGCCGTTCTCTCGGGCCGCATCGACGCCGCCGCGCTCTCCATTGCGCTCTTTGGCGCCTGCCTGGCCTTTTTGCGCTACAACTTCAACCCCGCAAGCATCTTCTTGGGCGACTCGGGGTCGCTGCTTCTGGGCTTTGCGCTGGGCTCCATCTCGTTGCTCAACGTGAGCCGCACCGCCGCGCTCACCTCGCTTATCATCCCACTCATCGTTGCCGGCGTGCCCATCATCGACACGTTTAGCGCCATCGTGCGCCGCAAGCGCGCCCACATTAGCATCGGGCAGGCCGACAAGGGCCACATCCACCACCGCCTGATCCAAGAGGGCTACAACCAAAAACAGGCAGTGCTCCTCATCTACGCCTGGTGCATTATGCTTTCGGCCGGCGCCGCCGCGATTAACCAGGTCGAGGTGCCCATGCGCGTGCTCATCTTTACCGTGCTCGCCATTGGCTCGGCGGCCTTTGCCAAGCATCTACATCTGTTTGAGCCCGTGCTGCGCCACCATTACAACAAGCGCACACACGAGGATGAGCTCGTCACCCCCGACGACCCCGCCTTTAAGCAGGAGGAGCAGGCAGCCGAAGAACGTAAGGAAGAGCGCCACCACAAGCTCTAGGGTAAGCTGCCGAGAATGTGCCAAGGCATCGCTGACCAAGTGCAACTACATCGCATCAATCGCGTAAGCCACCCCTTGCCAGCCCCTCGCCTACTTACGCCCCGCCCCTCCAATAAACGCGTTATCATCTTGACCCATGAACATACGTTAGGAGCAATTATGCCAAACGAGAACAGCTACGAAGTCGCTCTGCAGAAGAGCAACGCCATTCGCGAGGGCCTGGCCAAGACGCCCGACAAGTTCACCATGCTCACCGGCGACCGCCCCACCGGCCGTCTGCATCTGGGTCACTACTTCGGCACCCTCAAGGGCCGTGTGGAGCTGCAGAACATGGGTGCCAAGACCAACGTACTCATCGCCGACTACCAGGTCATCACCGACCGCGACACGACCGAGCACATCCAGGACAACGTGTACAACATGGTCATGGACTACCTTGCCTGCGGCATCGACCCCGACAAGACCATGATCTACGCGCACTCCGCCGTGCCCGCCGCCAACCAGCTCATGCTGCCGTTCCTGTCGCTGGTGTCCGAGGCCGAGCTGGCGCGCAACCCCACGGTCAAGGCCGAGATGGAGGCCTCGGGCCACGAGCTCACCGGCCTTCTGCTCACCTACCCGGTGCACCAGGCCTGCGACATCCTGTTCTGCAAGGGCAATGTGGTGCCCGTCGGTCGCGACCAGCTGCCGCACATCGAGCTCACCCGCACCATCGCCCGCCGCTTTAACAACCGCTACGGCAAGGTGTTCCCCGAGGTCGACGCACTGCTGTCCGAGACCCCGCTGCTGCCGGGCCTGGACGGTCGCAAGATGAGCAAGAGCTACGGTAACGCCATCAACATCTCGATGACCGCCGAGGAGACGGCCAAGCGCATCAAGAAGAGCCAGACCGACTCCGAGCGCATGATCACGTTCGATCCCGAGAACCGCCCCGGCGTGTCCGGTCTGCTTTCGACGGCCGCCATCTGCACCGGCCGTTCCGAAGTCGAGATTGCCGAGGAGATTGGCATGGGCGGCTCCGGCCAGCTCAAGAAGTACGTGACCGAGGCCGTCAACGAGTACTTCGCGCCGATCCGTGAGCGTCGCCAGCGCTACGAGAACGACCTGGATTACGTAAAGGACGTCCTGCACGAGGGCAACCGTCGCGCCAATGAGATCGCCGAGCAGACCCTGGGCGAGGTTCAGGACGCCATGGGCATGGTGTACTAGGCAAAGCGCCTTCGCACAACATAGACGGTGAGGCTGAATCCTCACCGAAACAGGAACAGGCCCGCTGGCAGATAGTTGCCAGCGGGCCTGTTCCCGAAGTACACCGTTGAATCGCACAGAGGGGAGGAATGCGAATCAAACTCAACAGGGCAGGCTTTTTCATCGCCTATTGCCTGCTCCGTTGCTGAAAACAATATAGTTCACCGTGGTTTACTTTGCTGCGACAAACCGCGCCGCCATACCTTCTCCATAAGTTAACCTCGGTAAACCTGCTAAAACCACCACAAAGGGGATAGGCACCTTTGTGGTGGTTTAAGCCACGGCAGAGCCGCTAGAGCCCTGCAGGCCAGCGACAGGCGGCCAAGTCGACGTGCATGTCGTCCTTAAACGCCACACCCTCCCCTAGCAAAAGCTCACGTTGAGCATCGGGACCGCCAAAAGCAAAACCATCGCATATGCGGCCATCGGCAAACACCACGCGGTGACAGGGAATCTCGCCGGGGCGCGGATTGCCATGCAGGGCATACCCCACGTACCGCGCACTTCGTGGACGTCCAGCAAGCAGCGCCACCTGACCATACGTGGCGACCATCCCCTCGGGAATCTGCTCGACCACCTCGTACACCCGCTCAAAAAAGCCCTCAGACGCCATTGCTCGCTCCCTTCCACCCGGAATAGCATAAACCACCACAAAGGTGCCTGTCCCCTTTGTGGTGGTTTTGGCAGGTGGGCTAGTTAACGGGCTGGAAGAAGGCTACGGCTACGGCGCCGGGGCCTACATGGGTGCCGATGGTGGCGCCGATGGTGTGAACGGGCAGTTCGCCCTCGGTGTGGCCAGCCCACAGTGCCGCGCTGTCCTCGATATACTTCTTGAGCACCGCATCCGAAAGGCCCGTATAGCCGAGCGCCAGCGGCATGGAAAAGTCGATGCCGCCTGCCTTTTCGACCTTCTGGTTGAGCAGGTTACGGCCGTTCTTGGAACCGCGCGCCTTGCCCAGCTGCACGATCAGACCGTCCTCGGCAGCCACAACGGGCTTTACGTTGAGCAGCGTGCCCACGGCGCCGGCAGCAGCAGACAGGCGACCGCCGCGCACCAGGTACTCCAACGTCTCGAGCAGGCCGATGACGACCACGCGGTCGCGCACGGCCTCGACAGCCGCCGCAACCTGAGCCGCGCCCTGGCCCTCGTCCACCAAGCGCAGGGCATACTCGACCAGCACGCGCTCGCCCAGGGTAACGTTATTGCTATCCACCACGTACACATCGCCGCCCGGGGCCTCGGCAAGTGCGGTGCGGGCACTCTGATTGGTGCCCGAGAGCTTGGCGCCCACGGTAATAATCACGGCCTCATCGCCGGCCTCACGCGCTTCGGCAATCGCCTGCGAAAAGGCGTACGGGTTGACCTGACCGGTCTTGGGCAGCTCATCGCGCTCCACAAGCATCTCGTAAAAGCGCTGGTGATCGATGTCGACGCCATCCATATACACATCGGTGCCAAAGGTGACGGACAGCGGCAGAACACGCAGAGCGGGGTGCTCCGCCGGCGACATATCGCTTGCGGAATCGGTAATAATGCGGACGGACATAACGAATCCTTTCTTGCGCAGGTCCCGCGCGGGGAATTTTGACAGCAATGCCCCGGCACGGCATACGCGCTCAAACGGGACTATGCAGTTTTTAATGGGAAGCAAATGCCTTGGCGGCCTTAGATCTCACGCAGGGTGTTGAGAATCGTACGCAGCGACGCATACATCTGCTCGCGCTGCTCCACACCCATAGCCTTACCGGTGGTGTCGAGCACCTCGCGAATGATGCGGTCCGCCTCGCTCATGCTCTCGCCGCCCAGAGCGGTCAGGCGCACCGGGGCACGATACTTAACGGCTGCATCACCCGAGTCGTCGACCTCGACGTAGCCGCCCTCCTCCAGATGCGCGAGCGTGCGCGAGACGGCGGCACGGGTCACGCCTGCCATGCGAGCCAGGTCAGCGCCAGTCAGGCCGTCCTTGCTGCGCTCAAGATAGTACAGGCACATAACGTCGGAGCCCTTGAGGCCCAGCCTTGCGCCCTCGGATGTCTTAATGCGCTGGATCTCCTTGTAGAGCCCGCTGATCAGTCCGACAAAGTCCTCGAAACGTGTCTCGTCGTTCTGCTGCATGGGAGACGACCGCCTTTCGCTTGCATGATGCTAACGGGTAAACATCTTAGCCGCACAAGGCAACACCCATACCCAAATATCCCATTTGTTAACCCATCAACATAAAAACCACCACAAAGGGGACAGGCACCTTTGTAGTGGTTTTGACCGGCGAACATGATCCGCAGGCGTCGCTACAGTTCCACGCAGGGATTGTCGCGGGTCACAAGCGTCTTAACGACAACCGTCGCTCCCAGATAGCGCTCAAGCAGCTCGGCTAAGCGATCGATCGCGGCCTGGCAATCCCCCATCCGCTCGGGCTCCACGCACTCAATCGCCAGGAATGCATCGGCCGAATCGTCGGACAGCGCCGTGCGAACGCCATCGCGCCAGTTCCAGCAGCGGCATACGGCGCCCGCATCATCGATATAGGCGAGCTCGCCGGGCAGCGTCGGGTCATCCGTTTCCTCGCCAAGTGGCAGGAACGCATCGCCGCCGTCAGTCACCTTCAAGCGAAGATCCCCCTCAATCGCATGCAGGTCCTCGCCGCCAACGGGCAGCGCGTAGGTCAGCGACACCGTGTTGTAGATGTCCACCGCGGGCGTAATGTGGCCCACCGGTTTGCCCTTGAGCACGCGCTTGAGCAGGTTCTCAATTGAGCAACGCGCGCCCTTTTTGGTCTTGAACAGCCGATAAGCCTCGCGCCATGCCTTGACCGGTGCGTTCTCGCTGATAGTATCGCTGGTCAGATGACGCTCCGCGTCGATATTGGCGCGGTCGAGCAACGCCGCAATCGCGTCCACGTCCTCTTGAGGAATCTGAGCCGCGGGCTTCATGCCCTTTACGACCGCAACACCGACAGCCGCCTGCGGAAATAGCTCCCAAAACGAATCCTCGGCAATAAAGCTCTTCATGCGCTCTCCCTTCATCGTGCGCGCCCGAGCGAGGGCGCCTAAACAAAAAGCGCCCTTACGACGGCCACCTTCAAAGGCCTACGGTGCCGCCACAAGAGCGCTTACGCTGCCCCCATCCGGAGAAGGGAGCGATATGTTAGGCGTATTGTAACCCGAGTCATCCGCGCGAGTAAAACCACCACAAAGGTGCCTGTCCCCTTTATGGTGGTTTTGGGTCTGAGGCGACGCTAGTGGCGAAGTCCCAGCAGGCCGTGGCCGCGATGACGGGCGTCGGCGTGCACCTGAGCGTGCGGACCGGCGGCCTTGACGGATTCGGGCAGGTGCGAGTACTTCTTCTCGAAGTTCTCCTCGAACATCACGGCCAAGTTGTGCGCGGCCTCGTCGTAGCGAGCGGTGCTCTGCCAATACTGGCGCGGCACCAGGATGCCGTCGGGTACGCCGTGGCACGTGGTGGGAATGTCGACGTTAAAGATGTCGTCGTGCACGAACTCGCTGTCCTCGATGGTACCGTCGAGGGCGCGGGCCACCAGGGCGCGCGTGTAGGCAAGCTCGATGCGATGACCCACGCCGTAGCCGCCGCCGATCCAGCCGGTGTTGACCAGGTACACACGCGTGCGGCCGTCGGCGATGCGCTCACCGAGCATCTTGGCATAGACCATGGGGTCGAGCGGCATAAACGGCTCGCCAAACAGCGAAGAGAACGTGGGCGTGGGCTCGGTGACGCCGACCTCGGTGCCGGGGATCTTGGCCGTAAAGCCCGTCACAAAGTGATACATGGCGGCGTCGGCCGTCAGGCGCGAGATGGGCGGCAGCACGCCAAAGGCATCGCAGGTCAGGAAGAGCACGACGCTTGGAGTGGTGCCCATGCCCTTGGTCCACGCGTTGGGAATGTGCTCCACAGGGTATGCCACGCGCGTGTTGTGCGTGATCGAGATGTCGTCGTAGTTGGGCTTGCGGTTCTCGTCGAGCACCACGTTTTCGCAGATCGCGCCAAAGCGGACAGCGTTGAAGATCTCGGGCTCGTGGAACGCGTCCAGGCCCTCGCATTTGGCGTAGCAGCCACCTTCGATGTTGAAGATGCCCATGTCGGACCAACCGTGCTCGTCGTCGCCGATCAGTAGGCGCGTGGGGTTGGCCGAAAGCGTGGTCTTGCCCGTGCCCGAAAGGCCAAAGAACACGGCGGTCTCGTGCGTGACGGGATCCATGCTGGCCGAGCAGTGCATGGGTAGCACGTCGTCCTCGACGGGCAGCAGGTAATTCATGACGCTGAAGATGGACTTTTTGATTTCGCCGGAGTAACCGGTGCCGGCAACCAAAATCACGCGCTCCTGGAAGTTGATGACCACGGCGGCGCTGGAGTTGAGGCCCTTAATGGCGGGATCGCACTGGTAGCCCGGCGCGGCGAGCACACAGAAGTCCGGCTCGCCGGTGCGTGCGATTTCACGGGCAAGCGGGCGGGCGAGCATCTGCTTAATAAAGAGCGCTTGGCTGGCACGCTCGCAGGCGACAAGCAGGCGACGCGTATGGTTGCGATCGGCACCGGCCATACCGCGAGTGACGAACACATCGCGCTCGTTGAGGTAGTTGACGATACCGGCCTTGATGGCCTCGTAGCTCTCGGCAGAAAGCGGGCGGTTGACGGCGCCCCAGGCGATCTTGTCGTGCACGTCGGGCGTGTCGACGATAAAGCGGTCGTTGGGCGAACGGCCGGTACGCTCCCCCGTCTCGATCACCAGCGCGCCGTTGGATGCCATGCGGCCTTCTTCGCGGCGGATAGCGTGCTCGACGAGCTCCGCGGCGGGTAGATCGACCAGCAGACGGGGTTGATTCTCGGCGGGATCTTCGACCAGCGCAATACCAAAGTTGGACAGAACTTCTGCAGGGGTAACACCAGGCATGGGGCCTCCTTTAAAAGCGCGACACGTGGACGCGGCGCGCACTTTACTCACGTAAAGCCCGTTGTACCCGATATGCAAAAACGTTTTTGCGGCAACGGCGAAGCGCCCGCCCAACGGTCAAAAATCGCAGGCAAGCGGCCTAGTCGTTAGGGACACTCTTGAACAGGCAACAACCAAGGAGCGACCCCGGATGCCGGCACTTAGGGACGTTCCCAAAGTGCCGGCACATAAGGAACGTCCCCAAATGCCGTCTACTGAATGGCGCCGCCGAAATTATCGAACAACCTGTTCAAAAACACGAACGAACACCGTCGCGTCTATACTAGAGCGTAGCAATAGAAAGGACTCCGCTTTGAGCATCACGCCCATCGATAGCATTCGCCGCGCCATCGCCCGCCGCAATGGCGTCGCCGACCCCACCGTATCGGACGGGGCGCACGGGCAGGGCGGACGCATCGAGAACGGCCTGTTCCCCGCATCGCACACCGCCGAGGAGCTCGCACGAATCCAAGAGCTAAGCCAGCGTAACGCCGGCGGTCCCGACAGCAGCCAGGCCACACGCCGTCGCCGCGAGCGCGATCGCCAGCCCGGCCCCATCCACCGCATGGTCAATGCCTGGTGGAACCGCCTGCTCGGAGCCGTCTACGGCGGCGGCTTCTCCACGCAAGAAGCCGAGTACGAAGATCACGCCACCCGTCGCGACAACCTTTGGAATACCCTGGGCACCGCCGTGTGGGGCATGGTGTTTCCGTTGCTCACCATCGTGTCCACACAGCTCGTGGGCGCCGAGGAGGCTGGCAAATTCTCCATCGCCTTTGTCACCGGCACGCTCATCATGATCGCGTGCAACTACGGCGTGCGCAATTTCCAGGTCTCGGACATCGACGAAAAGACGTCCTTTGCCTCTTACCAGCTCAACCGCTGGATCTGCGGAGCGCTCGCGCTGGCATGCGGCCTGGTATACAGCAGCGCCCGCGGCTACGATGCGCAGATGGCCACAATCGGCCTGGGCGTCTACCTGTATAAGGTGATCGACGGCATTGCCGACGTGTACGAGGGACGCCTGCAGCAGGCCGACAAACTCTACCTGGCCGGCATGAGCCAAACGCTACGATCCGTCGGCGTCATCGCGGTCTTTAGCGTGGCACTGTTCCTCACGCGCAGCATGCCCATCGCCGCCATGGCCATGGGCATCGCCGCGATTGCCTCGCTCGTGCTGGTCACCGCCCCGCTCGCCCTGCTCGAAACCGAAAAATCACGCCGTATGAGTCTGCGCGAGGCTGGTCACCTGTTTATCCAGTGCGCCCCGCTCTTTGGTGCGCTGTTCCTGTTCAACCTCATCGAGAGCATGCCCAAGTTCGTGATGGAAGGCACACTGGCCTACAAATACCAGCTGTACTTTAATGCACTGTTCTTTCCAGCGCAGGCTATTTTGTTGAGCATTGGATTTATCTATAAACCGCAGCTCCTACGTCTGTCGAGCATTTGGGCGAATCCGCGCAAGCGTCGCCGCTTTGACTTGATTATTGTTGCCGTTATGGCACTGATCGTGGTCATTACCGGAGCGTGCGCCGCATTTATGGCAGGCCCCGGCATCCCCATCATGAGCTTTATGTACGGCCTCAACTTTGAGCGCTACCGCACGCTGGCACTGCTAATGGTTGTCGCCGGCGGCGTCACCGCGGCAATCGACTTTATCTACGCCATCATCACGGTGTTGCGCCACGCCGGCGATGTCACCAAGATCTACCTGATCTGCTTCGCCGTAAGCGTGGTGCTGCCGGTGATCCTGATTAAGCTGCTGGGTCTGATGGGCGCCGTGGTGAGCTACCTAGCCATCATGGCCCTACTCCTGGTGCTGCTGATAATCGAGTACGCCCACATCCGCCAGCGCATCGAGCGCGACCGCAACCCCTACGGCGCCTAATTAGCTGCCCCGGTCACCGGAATTTGCGATGGAATCGCCCCGGCTGGGGTCTCGTTGAAGACAATATGCATTACGTAAAACTAAGTGAGTAGATTTTTACCGAATCCCTGACCACACCGACAGAGCACAAGTCTGTGACCTGCGGTTTTATTGAGGCAAATATGTTGGGTGCTCGGCATTTCCAAAAAAGTCTACTCACTTAGCCAGCGGGCAGCCAAATGATTATTTAATCCCCGTCCCAGAGAAATCAATTAGCGGGCAGAAGGGCAAGAGTAGTCAAAAAAGCCCCGTCCCAAATTAGCTACCACTTGCACCGATTATTCGCCCGGGTTGATGTTCGCGTAGAACTCCGCCCCATCATCGAGCCGCAGGATGCCCACGCGACCGAACTCGGAGCCGGTGGCGGCGGCGCAGTCGATGTCGATGCGATCGGGCACGCCGGCGGTATCCTCGCCACCCAGGCGCACAATCTGCCCGCGGCCCGACTCCTCATCGAGCCCCGCCAGGCCGCCAACCTCGCAATAGCGCCCAAGCGACACCGTGGGCGTGTGGCCGCTCACCACGACCGGGCCCTCGCCCTCGGCAGAAAGCAGTCCCGTCGGCGCATCCCAATAGCCGTGACGAATCCACAGCAGGTCATCGGACGACTGCACGGCGAGCATTTGCCGCAGCAGCTCGCTATCGGCATCGACCGCTCCCCTGCCGTCACCGCAATCGACACCATGCTCAAGCAAAAACGCGCGCGCCGCCTCGGTCTGGATGCCGGCATGCACCAGCAGGTACGGGCGCTCCTCGGTCTCGGCCACCGCGTAGAGCGGCAGCGCGGCCATCCATCGCACGAGCTCCTCGTATGCCTCAAATTCCATGTCGTTGAGCTGCTCGCTCGTCGTCCAGCCACCGTTGATATCCCAGGTCTCGGCATCGAGCGGGTCCTGGCCAATGATGGCATCGAGCATGATCTGCTCGTGATTGCCCTTGAGCACGTGGGCGTTGGGCAGCGAGCGCACGAGCTTAATAACGCCGACCGGATCGGGCCCGCGATCGATCATGTCGCCCAGCACGTACAGCGTGTCGTCGGACGTCAACGAGATCTTAGACAGGGCCTCGTCAAGCGCACGCACGTGCCCGTGAGCATCAGATGTCACATAGATCGCCATGGTACGCCTCTCCTTGCATTGCGGTCTAAGCCCGGCGCCGCAACTAAAACTTCAAGTTGAACTTAAACGTTACCCATTGTACTCCGTTGCAATAAAGCTGGAAAGGGTTTCCGAGCAGAGGCAAAGACGGCAGCCGTCTATGACGATATCGCGCACGCCCGTAATCCGCCCCCATAAACCCACCACCTTTGGGTACAAATAACCGCAGACAACTGACCGTGCCACGCCAACCACCCAGGAGCGGACACTATCCATGAACCAGATACTTCTCTTTATCGGCCTCGTCATCATTTTGTGCCTGACCATCAAACCCGTCGGCAAAAAACTCCCCTTCCCCACCCTCCTCATCTTTATTGCGCTCGGCATGCTGCTCGGCGTCAACGGTCCGGCGCACATCGACTTTAGCGACTACGCGCTCACCGAAACCGTCTGCAGCACGGCGCTGCTGTTCATCATGTTCTACGGCGGCTTTAACACCAACATCGACCGTGCCAAACCCGTCGCCGCGCCCGCTGTGCTGCTGAGCACGCTCGGCGTTATCGCCACCGCCGGCATCACTGGCGTGTTCGCACACTTCGCACTGGGCTTCGACTGGATCGGCGGCCTGCTGCTGGGCTCGGTCGTGGCGTCGACCGACGCGGCGAGCGTCTTTAGCGTGCTGCGCGAGCACAACCTGTCGCTAAAGGGCGGCACCGACTCGCTGCTCGAGGTCGAATCGGGCTCCAACGACCCCGTCGCCTACATGCTCACCGCGGTACTCGCCACCCTCGCGGCGGGTGGCAACATCGACATTCCCGTGCTGCTGGCCAAGCAGATCATCCTGGGCGTGGGGCTGGGCCTTGCCATCGGCTGGATATCCAGCCGCCTGATTGAGCGCGCACACGCAACGGCCGAGGGCGCGCAGACTATCTTTTTGTTCGCCGTGGCGATCGTCGCCTACGCACTGCCGAGCTACCTGGGCGGCAACGGCTTTTTGGCCGTATACCTGGCAGGCATTGTGCTGGGCGCGAGCGACATCACCGGCAAGGTCGAGATGGCGCACTTCTTTGACACCCTTACCGAGATGGCCGAGATGACGATCTTCTTCTTGCTCGGCCTGCTCGTCACGCCCGCGCGCCTGCCGCAAATGCTGCTACCCGGCCTGGCGCTCATGGCGTTTATGCTCTTTGCGAGCCGCCCCATCGCCGTCGGTCTGCTGCTGGCGCCCTTTAAGACGAGCCCTCGCCAGGTTGCGCTCGTAAGCTGGGCGGGCTTGCGCGGCGCGGCTTCGGTCGTCTTTAGCCTCTTTGCTGTGGTGGCCGGCGTTCCCGGCGGACACGACCTATTTGACCTGGTGTTTGTGATTGCCGTATCGAGCATTGTGGTGCAGGGTTCGCTACTGCCGGCGGTGGCGAAGAAACTCGATATGATCGATGCGGCCGGCGACGTGCGCCGCACCTTTAACGACTACCACGACGAGGACGGCATGTCGTTTGTAAAGCTCAAGGTGGGCGCTGGCCATCCGTTTGCCGGGCGCTCGCTCGCCGATATTGGCAGCGCGACGGACATGCTCGTGGTCTTGGTGCTGCGCGACGGGGCACACCCGGTACTGCCCAACGGCGATACCGTCATCGAGGAAGGCGACCTTCTGGTGATGGCAGCCCCAACGTTCGAAGAGCGTGCCGAGGTTACGCTGCGCGAGGTCACCGTGACGCCCCACGGTCGCCTGGCCGGTCAGCGCCTGCGCGACGTGCCGCAGGGCAAGCACCCGTTTATCGTGGTGATGCTCAAGCGCGACGGCCAAACCATCATCCCCGATGGCAACACCCTAATATACGCCGGCGACGAAGCCGTCATCGCCACGCTAGCTTCCTAGCAGCCCGTCCCTCTTCAGCTACTAGCTGTCACCCACAGCAAAGTCGCGGAGGTCGAGGCCTTCGCGTTCGGCTCGGGCTAGGAGCTCTTGGGGCGACTCGTCCTCGATATCCATCACGTCGAGCATGGCAGCGGGAAAGCCCACGCCAGCCGCGCTCCCCGCGTAGTCGAGCAAGCCCTCGCGCAGCTGGTCTACATCAACTTCAATCTTCACGGTGAATCCTCCTACCGGGCAATCGCGGCCGGACAAACCGCACGTCCCAACTGATGTGCAATAAACTCCAGATACGGCCATAATAAAACAATGAACATCAGGGAGGTTACGGATGATGGACAAGCTCACTGCCATGACAGAACAAGTCAGAGATTTTTGTGATGCGCACGATTGGCGCAAATATCACACTCCAAAGGAACTTGCCATCGGCATAGCGACAGAGTCCTCCGAACTCCTTCAGCTTTTCCGCTTTATGAGCGACAAGCGCATTGCAGAAATGTTCGATAGCCCTGATCAGCGCCAAGCCATCGAAGACGAAGTTGCCGACACGCTCCTCTTTCTCCTACGTTTCGCCGATCTAAACGGAATCGACCTCCCAAAGGCGCTCTCGTCCAAACTCAAACGCAACGGCGAGCGCTATCCCGTCGACACCAGCTCCAGCGAATACAGAAAGGCGGCCCACCATGAGTAATGAGTTCGCCCTTCGACAATACACGCTTCCCCTCCCCCAACCCTTCGAGGCAAGCGAATCGCTGCAGGACTTTGGCACGCCAAAGCCCGGATTCCACCATGACGAGAGTTGGCCCGTTCTCTATATTCTGACCAACAGTAAAAACAAAACGGCGTACATCGGTCAAACGACCAATTATCGACGCCGCATGAAGCAACACGCCGCAAACGTGGACAAAGACTTCGACCGGACCCTCCTGATTGACAATCCAACCTTCAATCAGTCAGCAACATTTGAGTTTGAGAATCGACTTATCGAGCTGTTCTGCGCTGACGAAAAATACCAGGTAACCAACGCCAACAATGGCTATGCCCAGTTCGATTATTTTGAGCGACCTCAGTATCGCCAGAAGTTCAGAGACCTCTGGACAAAGCTTCGCGAAGAGAACTATGCGATCCACCCCATCGAAGAGCTCGAGAATACCGACCTGTTCAAATTCTCGCCCTTCAAAACGCTCACGCCCGATCAATACGAAACGATTGAGGCGATTTACAGGCGGCTCGAGCAAGAGCATGAAGACATTAAACACGGCGGTCCCAAGAAAGAGCGCGTAACCGTCGTGAACGGCGCGCCGGGAACAGGCAAAACAATCCTCGCCATCAGTCTCATGTTCAAAATCAAAAATGAGCCGAACCTTTCCGGTCTGCGGGTCGGCTTCGTGACGCCCATGGAGTCTCTGAGCAAGACGCTCAAAAAACTCACGCACTTCCTCCCCGGGTTAAAGCCCGGCGATATCCTGAGCCCCAACGACGTCACAAAAAACGATCGGTATGACGTCTTGCTTGTCGACGAGGCGCACCGACTGGGAAACTACTTATCCGCCGGCGCCGGCATCGGAGCTTTCTACAACACATGTGAACGACTCAGCTTGCCGCGCACGAGCAGCCAGGTGGATTGGATTTTCAAATGCTGCGACAAGGCGTACCTGTTCTTTGACCCCAAACAGCAAGTCCGCGCATCGGGACTCAACCGAGATGGCCTTGAGCAGCGACTCAACCAACTCGAAGAAGCCGGCATCGAGACCGAAGAATTCAACTTGAGTACCCAAATGCGCGTGCGTGGCGGCGATGAGTACCTCGATTTTGTCTACGACCTGCTTGATAACAAAGCGTACATGCATGCCGGCATGAAGTTCAAAGCACTCTTTTCATAGGAGCCTTACGATTCGCGAGCCGGGGATCCGGACAGCGATATCCCCAGATACCAGTTTGGAATCGTCGACCGATTTGAGGACTTCTGCTCTCTGCAGCAAACCAAGGAAGAAGAAGTTGGTCTATCCCGCATGATGGCAGGCTTTGCGTGGAAGTGGGAAACGAAGAATAACAAAGATGCGTTCGATATCGTCATCGAGGGCATTCCCAAACGCTGGAACTCAACCCAGAAGGATTGGGTTAACTCCGCCAACGCCGTCAACGAAGTCGGATGCATTCATACGGTACAAGGCTACGACCTCAACTACGGATTCGTAATTCTGGGTCCCGACATTTACTACGATTCGAACAAAGATGCAGTCAACGTTAACAGGGCAAACTTCAAAGATGCCGTTGCCAAGAAAAAGGCAAGCGACGATGATCTGCAAAAGATCATCGTCAACGCCTACTACGTCCTCATGACGCGCGGCATGTTAGGAACGTATCTCTATGTGTGCGACCCCGCGCTCAAAGAGTACCTGTCACGGTATATCCCGGCGATATAGACCTTGCGACCGCCCTCCCCCATGTAACCATCCTGTAAATCATAGCGGCGCACTCGAGTTTTACCGTGATGCGGTCGCGCCTAGCGCTCCACTGTGCTAAAGTATCCCGAACGTTCAAACGACTACGAGGGGGAACTAGAAGATGGCACGTGTGCACAACTTCTCAGCTGGCCCGGCCGCACTGCCCACAAGCGTGCTCGCCGAGATCGCCGACGAGATGATGGACTACCGCGGTTGCGGCATGTCCGTGCTCGAGATGAGCCATCGATCTAGCATGTACCAGCAGATCATCGACGACGCCGAGGCAACCCTACGCCGCCTGCTGAGCATCCCCGACAATTACCGTGTCCTGTTTTTGCAGGGCGGCGCCACGCTGCAGTTTGCGGGCATCCCCATGAACCTCATGCGCCGCGGGCGCGCCGGCTACATCGTGACCGGCAACTTTGCCAACAAGGCGTACAAGGAGGCCGCCAAGTACGGCGAGGCCGTGCTGCTCGCGAGCTCCGAAGACACCAACTTCGACCGCATCCCCGACATGGCCGACATCAACGCGCGTATTGCCGCCGAGGCCACGGGCGACGGGCTCGACTACGTCTACATCTGCCAGAACAACACCATCTTCGGCACCATGTACCACGAGCTGCCCAACTGTGGCGATGTGCCGCTGGTCGCCGATGTCTCGAGCTGCTTTCTGTCGCAGCCGCTCGACGTTGAGCGCTACGGGCTCATTTACGCCGGTGCGCAGAAAAACGCCGGCGCCGCGGGCGTGACCGTGGTCATCGTGCGCGACAACCTGATCGCCGACGACCCGGCCTTTGCGCAGACGCCGCAGTACCTGAACCTTAAGACCCAAGCCGCCAAGGGCTCCATGCTCAACACGCCCAACACCTTTGGCATCTACGTGTGCGGCAAGGTGTTCCATTGGGTTGAACAGACCGGCGGACTTGCCGCCATGGCCGAGCGCAACTGGGCCAAGGCCAACCTGCTCTACGACCTGCTCGAGAACAGCAAACTATTCCACGGCACCGCACAGACAGACAGTCGCTCCATCGCCAACGTCACGTTCCGTACCGGCGATGCCGACCTCGACGCCGCCTTTGTCGCAGGCGCGGCCGAGCACCAGATTCAAAACGTCAAGGGCCATCGCCTCGTCGGCGGCATGCGCGCCAGCGTGTACAACGCCGTCACCATGGAAGACGTGCAGGCACTGGCCTCGTATATGAAGGACTTCGAAGCGCAGCATAGTTTGAGTCCGCGATCTAACTAGCCCGCAACGAGCGGGCCGACCAGCCACTTCAAACCACTTGTTATAAACAAATCCGCTAAGGAGTTTTTCATGCGCAAGATTAAAACCATCGACGACATTACCAAGGACGGCAAAGTCGAATTTGGCGAGGGCTACGAGTTTGTGGGCACCGCCGAGGAGGCCGACGCTATTCTGATGCGCTCCACCGACCTGCACGGCCACGAGCTGCCCGAGGGCATCCGCGCCATCGCCCGCTGCGGCGCCGGCGTCAACAACATCCCCGTCGAGGAGTACGCCAAGAAGGGCGTCGTCGTCTTTAACTCCCCCGGTGCCAACAGCAACGCCGTCAAGGAGCTCGTCCTGGGCATGCTGGTGCTTTCGAGCCGCGGCGTCGTGCAGTCGATGAACTGGGTGCGCAACAACGCCGACGACCCCGAGATTCAGGTCGATGCCGAAAAGGCCAAGAAGGCCTTTGTGGGCCGCGAGCTCAAGGGCAAGCGCATCGGTGTCATCGGTCTGGGCAACGTGGGCTCCAAGGTCGCCAACGCCTGTGTCGACCTGGGCATGGACGTTTACGGCTACGATCCGTTCATTTCCGTCGAGCACGCGTGGGTGCTGAGCCGCGAGGTGCAGCGCGTGGGCACGCTCGAGGATCTGTGCCGCGGCTGCGACTACCTCACCGTGCACGTGCCCAGCAAGGCCGATACCATCGGCATGATCAGCACCGAGCAGATCGACCTGCTGGCCCCGGACGCCGTGCTCATCAACTACGCGCGCGAGACCATCATTGACGAGGACGCCGTCGACGCCGCCCTGCGCGCGGGCAAGCTCAGCTGGTTTAGCTGCGACTTTGCCACGCCCAAGACCGTCAAGATGCCCAACACGTTTATCACCACGCATTCGGGCGCCGGCACCGGCGAGGCCGAGGCCAACTGCGCCGACATGGCCATCAGCGAGCTCAAGGATTACCTGGAAAACGGCAACATCGCGCACAGCGTCAACTACCCCGCCTGCAGCATGGGCAAGGCGCGCGCCGCAAGCCGCATTGCCTGCCTGCATGCCAACGTGCCCAACATGATCGGCCAGATCACGGCCATTCTCGCCAAGGACAACGCCAACGTGCAGCGCATGACCAACGAGTCCGCTGGCGAGAACGCCTACACCATGTTCGACACCGATGAGCACCTGGACGGCAGCACGATCGAGGCACTTAAGCAAATTCCGTCGATGTATCGTGTGCGCGTGATTAAATAGCGCCGGCGCCAATCCTGCCAGACAGACCACGAAGCCCATTCGGCCCCCGTTTTCACGAAACGGGGGCCGATTTTGTTGCTCCGGACGACTTTAAAATGATACCCAGAACAAGTTTTTTCAGATAATCGATAGTGAGGCTCAAGTCGCTAAGCACACCCGCTTTGATAAACAGCTTTATCAGGGACTTTAGTAGGTAAAAATCGATCTCTATGTGCCGAATGTAAGTTGACTGTCCATTTTCCGAAACAACTTATTCTAGATAGCATTTTTAAGGCCCCTCCAAGGCGAAATATAAGTCTTTTTGTGACCAAAACTCTAGTCCGCGCGACCGTTTTCCACCCGCGCGGCTACATTCCTGCCCAATCGATAAAAATCTCCTCACGAAGCCGCCGTTCGAGCTCCTGCTGTCGCGGCGTCTTGTCTTTCAGCGGCACATCGAGATAGGACATGATGAGCTCCATCACCACGCGGAAGGCATCGAAGTCGGCCAGCTGACCATAGGTCATCAGAACGACGGGATATCCCATGGCTTGCAAGGCCGTCGTTCGATCGGAGTCCGAAATCTTGGATTCTATGGATCCGTGAATGGCTTTACCTTGGCATTCAACCAGACACTCTCTGCTGCCGTCCTTATTTGCCAGCAGGATATCGGCATAGCGCCTATCAAGCCCCGAAATCAGGCGGGCACTGCGCGTCAAGCGAATCTCGACGTTATTGGTAAGGCGCAGCCCTTCGCCGCCGCGCAACCTCGTAAGGCCAAACAGCATCGAAGCCTGGACCTCGAGCGGCGATGCCGCCACCCCCGTAATGCATTTCGCGGCACGCGTGAACGATTTAGCGCCGCGGAGCCCCGGGATCTTATCGACGTACTCGGTAAGTTCAGAGAGCTCAATCAAGGGAGGTCGTTTCCACAAGTCTGTTGGATTCCCCGAGGTATCCTTTACGTTTTCCCAGCCCGACCGTGCGTCACCCCACCGGCCCCCGTATGCCTGCTCAAGTGCCGACTTTACCTGAGGCGCAATCTTGCACACGGCAAAGGTGCCGCACATCTCATACATGCACATGATCAGACGCTCGTTTGAGACCGAGGAAGCCAGGGTCAGCAGGGTAAAGAGCGGGGACGCGACATCGAGGCCAAACTCCGTCTGCCGCACGGAATCAAACGGCCTCTCCCCGTTCCAAACATGCCTGACAATGCGATCGCCCTTACGTCCGCAGCTGCCCTGCGCCAACACGTGTAACGGGGTGCCCAGGAAATGCGTGACGAGCGGATGCTCACATAGGTGCTCCCTGCGCGGATCGTCCGCAGAATCGGGCAGGTCCGGCATTATTGCCAAGACCTGTGGAGGTATCCGGTGATACCGAAAGGCAGATATGTCGCACAGCATGTCGTCCATGAAGGGTACGTACCCGCTGCGTCGCTTGTGAACCCGCCCGGACGGCAAACGCGCTGGCTCGGCCTGCGAACGGTAAATACTGCCACGCCCACGTCGCGGATCTCTCAGGAGGCTTACAATCGGTTTGGAAAGCAAACTGATTGTGAGGTTGCATATGGTTGATGAGGATTTTGCCTGGCGGCTTGCGCAGGAGCTTGTGCGGATCGACAGCTCAGACCCGGGCGCGTATGAGGATGAAATTGAGCGCTTCATTAAGAGGCTCATTGAGCAGCAGCTGGCACAACTTGATAGTTCTGCGCTCGATGCCGTGCAGATTGAGGAGCTCGAAGTGCTGCCCGGGCGCCGCAACCTTAAAGTCACCGTGCCGGGCCAAAGCGACGAGCCGCGGCTGATCTATATCTGCCACATGGATACCGTCACCTTGGGCGATGGCTGGGACGCAGACATCGAACCGCTTGGGGCGGTTGTGCGCGACGATAAACTCTATGGCCGCGGTGCCTGCGATATGAAGGGTGGCCTGGCCTGCGCCATTGCCGCACTGGTCCATACGCTCGAGCGCGTGGCGGCGGATGGCGCGCTGCCACGCCGCGGCTTTTCGCTCATCTGCTCGGTCGACGAGGAAGACTTCATGCGCGGCTCAGAGGCCGCGATCGATGCTGGCTGGGTCAGCTCGCGCGAATGGGTGCTGGACACCGAGCCCACCGACGGACAGATCCAGGTGGCGCACAAGGGGCGTACGTGGTTCGAGATTGAAATGGCTGGCGTGACGGCGCATGCGAGCCAGCCTTGGAAGGGCGCGGATGCCGTCGCCGCCATGGCCGAGGTCATGTGTTCGCTTCGTCGCGCGTTTGCGGCGCTGCCCGCGCACGATGAGCTGGGGCCTTCGACCATCACGTTTGGCCAAATCGAGGGCGGATATCGCCCCTACGTCGTACCCGACCGCGCCAAAGTCTGGGTCGACATGCGCCTGACCCCGCCGACCGATACGGCCGCCGCAATCAATATGGTCGAGCATGCCATCGCCGTCGCCGAAGCCGCCGTTCCCGGTTGCCATGGCAGCTACACCGTGACGGGCGACCGCCCCGCCATCGAGCGCGACCCGAACTCTCCCCTTCTAGCAGCGCTCAAGCGTGCCGCCGATGACGTAACGGACGCGGACACGACCGTCGGCTTCTTTACCGGCTACACCGATACCGCCGTCATTGCCGGCAAGACAGGCAACCGCAATTGTATGAGCTACGGCCCCGGCTCGTTGGCGCTCGCACACAAGCCCGACGAGTATGTGCCCCATGCCGATATCGTTCGCTGCCAAAACGTGCTCATCGCGCTTGCCGATAACACGCTCTGGGACGCAAGCGGCCAAGTTGGGGCATAATAAGCCGCGAACAAACCGACTCGCGCGTTAGGACCGCCCATGAAAGCACTTCCGTTTCCCTGCATCCGCCCGGCTCAGGACCGTGTGCTCGAGGCGCTGCCTGCGATGGGCGGTATCCTGAGCGGCAACGACGCCCTGCGCGGCGCCATTGCTGACGGCCTAATGCTCAAGGATCCAGGCGCGGCGTATTACGTGTACGAATGCTCGGGCGAGCCGGGTCGCGCGACGGGTGTCGTGGCGATTTGCCCGGTTAACGTACTGACGGGTAGCGACGAGGCTGCCGCCGAGAGCGTCGACGCACTCGCCGCCGCGCGCGCGATCGCCGAGCTTAAGGTGCAGCCGCGCCCCGTGTCGCTCGCCTACGAGGCGTCGCCCGTCATGGATATCATTTTGAGCGCTGCCAAAGAGGGCGCATCGCTCTACGCCGTCACCGATCCCGCGGGCGTCACACATCGCGTGTGGGAGGTCAAGCGCGAGGACGCCGTTGCCGCCATCCGTGCCATGCTCGATCAGGCGCCCGACCCGGTGTTCGCCGGTGACTCCGCCTATGTCGCCGCACTGGCTGGGGCATCGCAGATTCTGGCCGACGAGGCCCGCGCTGCCGGCGCCTACTCTGGCAAAGAGCCGTTCAACTTTGCTGTAGCCGTGCTGTTCCCCGCCGCGCAGGTCAGCGGCAGCGCGCCGCAGGTTCCGACGGGTCTGCTCACTCACCAGGTCTCACGGTTCTAGCGAACTCAAACGCTAAGCTGGAAAACCCAGCATCCAAACAAACAAGGGGCGGAGATGCAGCAAACGCATGCACCTCCGCCCTTTTCGCATCAAACAATTACGCCGGTAAACCGGGCCGCAACGTCAGCGTTATCCACGCTGCGGACCTGCCGCCGCCACGAGCGGCTCTAGCCCCAGCTCGCGCGCGTAGTCTTCCTGCGTAAAGACTTCGACCAGTTCAAACGTATCGGCCGCATCGTCAAACGCAAAATGCAGCACTGAGCAGTTGCCCGGCACGCGTTCGCGCTCGTCGGCCGCCGCGCCCCGCACGTGGTCCAAAAACTCCTTGATAGCTGAGCCATGACTTACCGCGAGCACGCACGTATGGTCCGGACGCTGCATAAGATCGGTCAGCGTCGCCACCATGCGCGTGCGCACCTGGATCTGGCCCTCGCCGCCAAACTGCCGATAGAAGTCGCGCCACGGGCGCTCGGGCATAAGCATCACGCGCTCGGCCTCAAAGTCGCCAAAGAACCACTCACGCAGGCCGTCCAGGCGCTCGTACGCCAAGCCCGGCCACAAGTTGGCGATAGTCTGCTCGGTGCGATGAAGCGTAGAGGTGTAGGCATGATCGGGCTCAATGCCGCGCGCACGTAAAAACATGCCGGCGCGCGCCGCCTGGTCGCAACCCAACTGCGTAAGCGGCGAGTCACTCCACCCCTGAATGATACGCTTAAGGTTGAATATCGTCTGTCCATGACGGACCAGATACAGATCTTTATTCATAGGGGTCCTTTCGTTCGTTACCAACCCAAGAGCGAAAACGCCCCGTCGCAATAGCCAAAATGAAGCACGGCACCGTTGTCGGGTAGCTCTCCCCCGCCAGTCACATACTCAAGAAACTCCTGGCAGGCTGAGCCGTGGGAAACCGCCAGCACGCAGTCGTGCTGCGGCCGGGCCATAATACGGGACAGCGCCGCGACCATGCGCGACTGAAGCTGCACTTCCGACTCGCCGCCAAAGGCCACCGGATAATCGCCCCAGGGCTGCGGCGGCATCTCGCGATTTGATGTGCCCTCCAGCGAGCCAAAATGCCACTCACGCAGGTCATCGACCAGCTCAATGGAACGGCCCTCGCCAACGATAAGCTCGGCCGTATGCCGCGCCCGGCCCAACGGCGAGGAATACACATGATCAAAGGCCACGCCACGCGCCGCAAACGCCGTACGCGCCGTCAGCGCCTGCTCGCGCCCGCGCGCCGTAAGCGGCGAATCGTGCCAGCCCTGCAAAATGCTCTGCACATTGAGCTCAGTCTGCCCATGCCGCACCAAATACAGATCTGCCACACGCTCTCCCCTCGTACCACCACAAAGGGGACAGGCACCTTTGTGGTGGTTTACCGTCTGATCACGCCGCGGTGACGCTCAGCTACACCAGCACGTCGGCGAGCGGGCGCTTGGGTACGTGGTGCACCTGCGCATCGTCACGCCAGTAATTAATTGAGCCGTCGGGGTTGGAATCGATCGCATCGATCATCTGCGTCTCGGCCGGCACGCCAAAAGCCATGATCAGCTTGAGCTCATACTTGTCGTTATCGAGCCCCATAGCATCGATCGCGTGGGGCGTAAAGGCCTTGAACATGCAGGCTGCCACCTCGGGCGTGGCGCTGCGAGCGGCGAGCATCATCGTCTGCGCGGCAATGCCCGTGTCGACCTCGGTGATGGGCGCGGCGGGCTTACCCGGAACAGCGCGCTCGGCAAGAATCGCGATGTAGCCGGTCGGACGCTCGCCCTCGGCAGGACCCGACCAATCCTTAAGCGCGCCGGCCCATGCAAGCTCATCAAATACACGCGCGCAATCCTCGGCACCGCTCACCACATGAAAACGCAGACGCTGAGCATTGGCGCCGCAGGGAGCCAGGTGCGCCAGTTCCGCCAGCTCGAGCAAAAACTCGCGCGGCACGCGCATGGACTCGTCAAAACGGCGGCACGTACGGGCGCGGCGGACCAGCGCGTCAAACGTGTCCAGGCCAAGCTTTTCGCAACCCTGCTTTGCCATCGACTCGGCGCTTACCGGCGCCGCGGGAACAGCTTCGTTCATAAGACCCCCAATAAAAGCCAATTGTTCTTAAGAAAATCTAACCTAAAACGTAGGCAATTACACACAGCGGCGCAATGTTCCACACCTGTTGAATATTCCGCATCCAAACGGGAACAAAGGTAACAATTCGGGAAGATGAGGCTCCCATTCGCCCTTCCCGCCCCACGCGACGGCGCCCTTGGGCGATACTGGTTGCAAGAGCTACGGCTTACGCCGCACGGAAAGGAGACATCATGGGCATCTTTAAGAACGATGACAAGCAATCGAGCGCGTTTGGATTTGACGAGAAAAGCATGGCAGGCAAGGCCGTCAAGGCCGTGCGCTGGATTTACGCCATCACGGGCGTCTTGGCGCTCGTCGCCGGCATCGCACTGCTGTTTGCGCCCGCCAAATCCCTCGTCTTCCTGACGACCGTCTTGGGCATCTACTTTGTGATCACGGCCGCGATCAGGCTGTTTACCGCTGTTTTCGAGCCGCTGCTGCCCACCGGCTGGCGCGTTACGAGCATCATCTCCAACCTGCTCATCATTCTGGGCGGCGTCATAATCCTGCGCAACCAGGCCTTCTCGACCGCGACGCTCACCACGCTCGTGGTGGTCGTCGCCGGCTTTGGCTGGATCGTCGAGGGCGTCATGTCGATTCTGGAGTCCGAGCTTTCGTCCAACCGCGCCCTCGCTATCCTGAGCGGCGCACTTTCCATCATCGCCGGCATGTTCGTGTTTATCTATCCGCTGTGGTCGGCCAAGATGCTCGTCATCTTTAGCGGTGCCGCGCTGCTGGTGTTTGGCGTGACGCTCATTGTTCGCGCCATTCAGTTTGGCAAACTGGTGCGCTAGATGCCAAAGACGCTCTTTATTGATGCCGACGCCTGCCCGGTCACGCGCGAGTCGATTGACTGCGCGCGGCGGGCGGGCGTCGCCGTTGTTATCGCCGGCAACAGCACGCAAAACCTGGAACGGCACATTCGCCGCGACGACCCGCGCGATGCCGAGCACGCGCGACGCGGCTTTTGGGTCACGACGCTCGACGTGAGCGTGGGCGCCGACAGCGCCGACTTTGCCATTGTCGAACGCCTGCAGGCGGGCGACGTGGTCGTGACGCAGGACATTGGCTTGGCGAGCATGGTGCTCGGGCGCGATGCCGCCGCCATCGGTGTGCGCGGGCGCGTGTACGACAAGGCGACTATCGACATGCAGCTGTTTATTCGCCACGAGGAAAAGAAGGTACGCCGCGCCGGCGGACGCACTCGCGGTCCGGCAGCATTTACCAGCGAAGACCGCGCCCGCTTTAAACGCAACCTCACCGAGTTGCTGCACTAACCAAGGTAGATTTTTGAGACATGCCTAAAATCTACCTTTTTGTTTTGAGCGGTGTGAGCGCTCGGAATCCATGGCTCAACAAAAAACGGGCTTCAAAATGCCATGCGTCGCCGCATTGCGCAGGCGCTGAGCATGGCTATTTGAAGCCCATTTTTTAGGCCTACTTAGAGGCCAACGGCGGAGAGGATGAGGCCCCAGCCAGCGCCGATGACGTACATCATGATCAGGAACACGGCATTTTCGCGGGCGCTGCGGTTGGTGCGGAACAGCACCAGATAACCCACGCCGGCGGAAATGAGCGTGCCGGCGAGCATCGGCGCCAGTTGCAGCGCGCCTTCCAGATACAGCTGTGTAATGACCACGCTCGCCGAGCAATTGGGAATCAGCCCGACAAGCGCCGAACCCAGGACAGCGAGTGTCTCGTTGCCGCGCAGGAACTGCTCGATCGCGGACTCGCCGAACGTCTCGAGCACGGCGACCAGAATCAGCGTCACCAGAAAAATGAATACCGAGACCTGCACGGTGTGCGAGATCGCACTGCGGATGATCGACAGGACAGGCGTCCCTTCGTGGGAGTGAGAGTGACCGTGACCATCATGGTGTTCATGTTCGCCCTCATGACCGTGATCGTGGCCATGTCCGTGTTCGTGCTCGTCCTCGTCTTCATCACAACCGCAATGGTCGCGCTCGCACAGCTCGTGGATGTGGTCGGCGCTCACGCCTGCCTCGGCCACCTCGTCGATGATGTCACCGCCGCTGTGGTCGTCGTGCGCGCAGTTCACGTGGGCCGGGTTGGCCGCGGTTCCCAGCACGGTACGGCGAATCGCCGCGTGCGCGCGGGCGTTACGGCGCAGGCCGCGAATGGCAGCGTCCACGATAAAACCCGTGACCAGTGCGATCAGCGCTTTCGAAGCCAAAAGCATCGCCATAGTCTGCACGGGAACCTGCTCGGCAAGCAACAGCGGCAGCATCTCATCGGAGGTCGAAAGGAACACCGCCACCAACGTGCCCAAGGTCACGACACGGCCGGCGTACAGCGTTGCTGCCATGGCCGAAAATCCGCACTGCGGCACAATGCCCAGCAGCGAGCCAACCACGGGACCCGCAGCGCCGGCGCGCTTGATAGCGCCGTTGACGCGGTCGCCCGCAACGTGCTCAAGTGTCTCGAGAGCAAGATACGTCACCAACAAAAACGGCACCAGCGACAGCGTGTCCTTGCCGGCGTCGAGCAGAATATCAATCAGTAAATCCATGACGGATGGAACCTTTCGTGTCTTTCGGCAGCATTGTAAAAGTCCTAGCGGTCAACTAGGGTATTGTAGTTGTCCCGGGCGCGGTGCCAATAGTTGCCTATGGTAAACTATCATCTCGCCATAACTCAGTAACCTCGAGCCGCACAACGCGGCCCGTCCAAGGAGTAGCATATGAACGTATCGCAAGCACTCGAATACGAGCGCCAGCCGTTTATCCCCATGTTTATCTACGGCGATCACGGCGCCATGGAGTCCGAGCGCCAGAAGGGCGAAGAGGCCCTCAAGGTGCTCGAGACCGAGTACTTTACCGCCGAGGGCGACCCCGGCTTCGACTTTGCCACCGTGCGCGACCTGGCCGACCGCAACCGCGACCTGTGCGACCAGATTGGCGAGGCGCGTCTGCGCAACGTGACGCCCGCGACGCTCTCGCGCGGCCTGTCCGATGCTGACACCTGCGCCGCCATCGGCAAGATGCAAAAGCGCACTGCCGCGTCCGTTATGCGCGAAATCCGCGGCGACCGCGACGCGCTCGGCGTGGCCTACGCCCGCAAACCCATCCAGGGCACCGTGCTCGGTATCGACATCGAGACCACCGGCCGTGCACCCGAGCGCGGCTATATCATCAACGTGGGCTGGGAGATCATGGAGCTCACCAGCGACGCCGTCCCGCACGACGCCGAGGCACACTACTGCGGCCTGCCCGACATCTACCGCGGCGAGGATGTACCGCTGTCGAATATCCACCACATCACCTGGGACGACATCGACGGCAAAACGCCCTTCCGCGAGAACAAGGAGCTGCAAAAGCAGCTGCTCAAGCTTATGAAGAAGTACCCGTACATGGCGCATAACGCCGCCTTTGAGGACAGCTGGTTCAAGATTCACCTGGACGGTTACGCCGAGGCACGCCGCGCGGGTAAGATCATCGTCATCGACTCGCGCCAGATCTGCCGCAGCCTGGACGCCGACGCGCGCTCGCTCCCCCGCGAGTCCGCCCCCGCCGCGCTCGAGAACTGGGCACGCCGTCGCGGCACCCTCGCGCCCGACGCCAACGAGCAGCATCTGGGTCTGGACGACACCGACCTCATGCTCCGCACGGTACAGGCCGAGTTCAACCTCAAGAACCTATTCGCGAAATAGCAACGCCTGCGACAAACACTACTTGCTCACGAGCGGCCTCGCAGTGGGAAACACCGCAGCGGGGCCGCCCTACGTTCCACAGATAGATCTGCCATCACAAATTCTGAACCCTCATTTTGAACGATTTCGGCCAATTCCCGACACGTAATTCGTTGTCGGATGGTGATGCATCGATATCAAATGTGCAGCAATTGAGTTTTTATATGCTATAGCTAAGCTGCGATAACATTGATTTTAGGCGTGCCAACCCATAATTGCGTCAAGCTTTTGGACAGCATTTGGTTAGGCCCCTAAAACGACTTTCCCACTCAGCGCCATCAACACGGCATTAGCTGACACGATATATACCATGAGTATCGTATTGTCACATACCACTGCAAAAGCGGTCTACCAGGCCGCGCATTCGGCGTCTGCGAAAGACACCGAGCCCTGTAACCCTGCTGCGATTTATGGATCATGTCCCACCGGAACGCTCCTTGACGCAGCCGCAGAATGGCTCACCAAACACGATGTTTCTCTCGACGCAAATGATTGCCTCGAGGTAATGGTGTTTGATCGCAGGAATGCGCGCTATGCACTGAACTGTCAATGCCACGTTTCGTCAAAACGATTCTCGAACTCACGCTTTATAGAGCTCAAAGATGGCATCTTTATTGTTGGCGTTGAGCTTTGCGCACTTCAGGCCGCCACCTATCTCCCTTTTCGCGAACTGGTGGAGTACTACTTTGAATTGTGCGGCGTTTACTCCCTTGGAACCGACTCTTCCACCTCCTATATCGAGCGTTTCGCGCTCACCTCGACCGAGAGGTTAAAACAGTTCTTTAATTCCATTACCAGATGCGACGGTCTGGCCCTTGCCCGAAAGGCGATCCAATATGTGCGCGACGGATGCCGGTCTCCTATGGAAACGGCCTTTGTCATGATGCTAACGCTGCCCAAAAGCGAAGGAGGGCTTGGTATTAAGGGAATTGAGACCGATTACGAGGTGCAGGTCACCGCTGCCGCAAAGAATCTCACGAGACGCAATAAGTTCTTTATGGATGCGTATCTAAAGAAATCTCGCGCAGACATTGAATACAACGGGTTTTATCATGACGCGGAAGAAGACCGCGCCATCGATGAGGAGCGCAAGAATGCGCTTGCGTCCATGGGATACGGAATCATCACCGTCAGTCGTTATTCCTTTATGCATGCCAGCGCTTTCGTTAGGGTCATGGAGGCGATCCAACGGAAAGAGGGCATACGCCCCTCGCGTCTGCCAAAAGACTTTCAAATCATGCAAGAGGACCTGAGACAGTTTGTGCTCAGAAGGTTTATAGAAGAGAAAAAGCGAATTCAGAAGCAGCTTCGCCAGGATTCCGAAGATCGTCAACGAATCGACCTCGAAAAAGCAACACTCGAAGGTATCGCGCTGGATGACCCGACAATAAATGAAGTTCCGGCAATCGATGACATGCAGACTGTCGAATCCGACAGCCCATCATTTGCCCAAATAAGCAGCCTCGCGCCCGAGGGCAGAATCTTCGGGGCCGGAAGCTAGACCGACTAACAAGGTGGGTACCCTAGCGATGTGCAAAATTGCGAGTATTCAGCAGGGTCGGCCCTCCAGCACCCACAAGTTAATCCAAATGAGAAACAAAAACGCTATCGAACGGGAACGTTAGGCAACATTTGAGGAAGACCTTGTCTGTTTACCGCCCTTGGATAACTCTTGAGCGGCTTTATTTGGCCTGGAATAGATTAACGGACCCCCTATAGTTGCAGAATACTCCAATTTTTGCACGGCGCGGGGGCACCCACCCCGGCATCGGCTATCAAAACCGCTCAGTCCGGAATCTCGTCCACTATTCCCCATCATTTTGTGCGACGAATTACCTGAACATCATTGACATATGAACATGCGCTCATATAATCGGAAGTAAGTTATATGAGCGCATGTTCATATGAAAGGATATTGCAATGAGCATCCGCGTTGATGAAACGAAACCCGACATCGAGGCCACCGAGCCGATCGTCCCCACCACCTGCTCGCCCGAGGACCTTCCCGACGAGGAGCTTCTCTACGACCTTGCCGACCTGTTCAAGGTCTTCAGCGACACCACGCGCATCAAGATTCTCTATGCCCTCATGGGCCGCGAGCTCTGCGTGGCTGACATCGCCGAAGCGACCGCGACCTCGCAGTCTGCGGTGTCGCACCAGCTGCGCACGCTTAAGCAGTCGCACCTGGTCAAGTTCCGCCGCGACGGCCGCAACATTCTCTACTCGCTCGCCGACGATCACGTCTACACCATGCTCAACCAGGGCATGAGCCATATCTGCGAATAGCGATCAACCACGGTATCAGCGCGGCCGGCACCCAGACCGCTAACACAGGGAAAGGAACCCACCATGAAAAAGCAGTTTAAGCTCGACGAGATCGATTGCGCCAACTGCGCGCGTGAACTTCAGGACGAGCTGGCTAAGCTCGATGGCGTCAAGTCCGTTTCGGTCAACTTTATGACCCAGAAGCTGACGCTCGAGGCCGACGACGCCGAGTTCGACGAGGTCCTGGACCGCGTCGTTGAGTTCACCGCCGACGCCGAGCCGGACTGCGAGATCATTCTCTAACCCGCGCATACGTTGACCTGCGAGGCCGCGCTTGCCGCGGCCTTTTCTCGCGAAATTATATGAGCGAGTGTTCATACACTCAAATGAGAGGTTTGAATCATGACAGCCGCCGATCCCAAAAAGAATAAGAAGAAGCGCAAGAAGAAAGAGTCCCTTGAGCATAAGCGCAACCGCATCCTGGTAGCACTGGGCATTTTTGCCGTGGTGTACGCCCTCGATGAGCTCGGCACCCTCACCGCCGCATTCGGCACCCCGGGCGACATCTACGCCAGCTTTGTGCTGTTCCTCGTGCCGTTTTTGATTGCCGGCTACGACGTACTGCAAAAGGCATTCAATAACGTCCGCCGCGGCAAGGCCTTCGACGAGAGCTTCCTCATGGCCGTCGCGACCATCGGCGCGTTTGCCATGGTGCTCTTCCCCGATACCGACCCGCACATGGCCGAAGGCGCTGCCGTCATGCTGTTCTACCAGGTCGGCGAGCTGTTCCAGGCATACGCCGTGGGCAAGAGCCGCAAGTCGATCAGTGCCATGATGGACATCGCGCCCGACTACGCTAACGTCGAGCAAGCCGACGGCACACTCGAACAGGTCTTTCCCGATGACATCGCCGTCGGCACCGTGATCGTGGTCAAGCCCGGCGAGCGCGTGCCTATCGACGGCGTCATCGTCGAGGGCGAAACCCAGCTCGACACCGCCGCACTCACGGGCGAGTCGGTCCCCCGCCCGGCCAAGACCGGCGACGATATCATCAGCGGTTGCATCAACATGACGGGCCTCATCCACGTGCGCACCACCAAGCCCTTTGGCGAGTCAACCGTCGCGCGTGTTCTGGAGCTCGTGGAGAATGCCAGCGAAAAGAAGGCGCGCACCGAGAACTTCATCACGCGCTTTGCCCGCGTCTACACCCCCGCCGTCACTGGCGCTGCCGCGGTGCTCGCGCTTGGCGGCGGCCTGGTGACTGGCGCTTGGTCCGATTGGATCCTGCGCGGCCTGACCTTCCTGGTCGTCAGCTGCCCGTGCGCCCTCGTGATCAGCGTACCGTTGAGTTTCTTTGGCGGCATCGGCGGCGCGTCCAAGCTGGGCGTTCTCATCAAGGGCTCCAACTACCTCGAGACGCTCGCCGACGTGGACACCATCGTCTTCGACAAAACGGGCACCCTCACCAACGGCACGTTCTCAGTCGTCGCGGTGCACCCCGAGGCTGGCTATACCGAGCAGTCGCTGCTCGAAGTCGCAGCCCTTGCTGAGTCGTTCTCCGATCACCCCATCGCGCAGTCCGTGCGCGACGCCTACCAGGGCGAGGTCGACCCCAAGCGCGTGAGCGACTCCGCCAACGACGCGGGCCACGGCGTGACGGCAACCATCGACGGCAAGCACGTCGTCGTTGGCAACGCCAAAATGCTCGCCGCGGCCGGCGTTGAAGCACCGGACTGTGAGGTTGTCGGCACGATCCTCCACGTGCTCGTTGACAGCGTGTACGCCGGCCACATCGTGATTGCAGACACCGTTAAGGCCGATGCGGAGCAAACGATTCGCGACCTGCATGCCGCCGGTATCAACCGCACCGTCATGCTCACGGGCGACCGCGAGGAGGTTGCAGCGTCTGTGGCCAAGCAACTCGGTCTCGACGAGTTCCACGCGCAGCTCCTGCCGGGCGACAAGGTCGAGCGCGTTGAGGCGCTACTCGCGGCCGAAAGTGGCAAGGGCAAGCTCGCCTTTGTCGGCGACGGTATCAACGACGCTCCTGTGCTTACGCGCGCCGATGTGGGCATTGCCATGGGCGCCATGGGCTCCGACGCCGCGATCGAGGCCGCCGACGTGGTGCTGATGGACGACAAGCCGTCCAACATTTCCCGCGCGATCCGCGTGGCGCGCAAGACCATGTCGATTGTTTGGCAGAACATAATCTTTGCGCTGGGCATTAAGCTGCTGATCCTTGTGCTGGCAGCGCTGGGTATCGCCAATATGTGGCTTGCCGTCTTTGGCGACGTAGGCGTGGCGATCATCGCTATCCTGAACGCCATGCGCGCGATGGGTGTCAAGAACCTGTAGCGCCTGTGGTCCCTCCGGCCGGGACCGGGCTTGGTTTTGAAAACGTCCTCGACCAATGAAGCGCCCCCGTTCTGCTCCTTCGGAGCTACGAACGGGGGCGCTTCTGGTCTGCGGAGTGTTTTCAAAAACCAAGCCCGGTCCCGGCCTGCGGTAACGTTGCTGGCGGTTCTTGGGCATCGCTTGCTGGCGGGGTTCCTTGTCTGAGTTGGACTTGGTTGGCGGGGCTACTGGTCCCGGTCGCTGTCCCGTCCCAGCATCGCCCTCAGCTTCTCAAAGCTTTCCTCGCTCAGGCAGTGCTCCATGTGGCAGCCCTCTTGCGACGCGACCTCAGCCGAAACACCCGCATCCTCCAGCAGCCCCACGAAAAAGCAGTGGCGCTCCCACATTTGACGGGCAACCTCAAGACCGCGTTCCGTCAGATGCACGTCGCGTTTGCCCATCTCCACGTAGCCGGTGCTCTCCAAGGCCGCCATGGCTTTAGAGACGCTTGCTTTGGTTACGCCCAAGTATTCGGCAACGTCGATCGAGCGCACGATGCCCTGACGTTCCGATAGGACGTAGATCGATTCGAGATAGTCTTCTCCGGATTCACGTAGGGCCATGGGCCGCCTTTCGCGATGATTGCTAGTTAGCCTTTGGATACTTTTGCTTGATTTACTTTACCGCAAAAGTTGCCCATGTCTTACTACTTTGCCTAAAAGTTAGCCGTGTTTCACAAAACATGCGGGACGAAAACAAAATGGGGACGCCCCGCAAGGAGTGTCCCCAGCTGCCGGCAGAGACGATATGAGCAGGACATAAAAACATTGAGAGCCC
>NZ_QSPN01000030.1:0-3613 GCF_003436455.1 Collinsella sp. TM05-37
GCGACAAGTCGTTATAGCAGGTAGGCGGCACAATTGCCGGCCGAGCCGGCAATCTGTGGGCTGCGCCCCCAGACCCCCTTTGATGCCCAAGGGTTCAGGGTTCGGGGTTCGGGACTCCAGGGGAGGGACGCAGTATTCCGAACCCTGCGGGTTCGGAATGTCTCCCCTGGCCCCATCCCAAAGTCAACTCTGCTCGATGTTTTGGCACTCCGTGCCAAAAAAATGGGAGCCTTACGGCTCCCAAATCAGGTCAAGGAAAGCGATGCCAGCGCACCGTCGTTGTTTTGGCAACGCCGTTCCAGCGCTGTTGAACCGCCCGCGCATCGTCCAGAGCACGGTCGCTTCGCTCCCTCTGATGAGGGCCTACGCGGCCCTCATGCACCCGCGTCCTCGGCTAGTCGGCGTTGCCTTCGAGAATGTCATACCTATAGGATTTGAGGTATTCACGCATGAAGATCGCGCAGTTGTCGCAGAGCGCCATGAACCACTCGAGGTTTTCGTCACGGGCGTAATCGACGAGCTTGTTGAAGCTGTAGACCTCATTCTCCTTGCACCAAGTGCACATCTCGGCGACGATGCGGTACTTATCGGCAGACCGATTTATTGCATCAAGATAATCCGCTCCACCGAATTCGACCACGTCAGCCGGGTCGTACTGAAATTTGTTCGGGTCGTCGAGATGGCATAGGTACCGCGCCACCGCAGTCCAGCTGTCTCGATATTGGACCGACTTTTCTTTGCATCCGAACGAGGTCAGGACCTCCTTGGCCTCTTTGGCCTGCACGGCATGCGAGAAACGCACGACAATATGCCAGTGCGATTCCTTGACCTCGCCTGCCGCCGTAGTGTCTCGGTCATGTTTCATGGCCAAGCCCTCGTAGCCGCTTTCGCGGATTAGATCTAGAAAGTTATCCGGAGCGCTGTCTTCATAGAGATAGGCCCACCAGATCTTACGTTGCTTGCCCTTGCGCTTCTTTTCTTCATAGCGCCGCTGGGCTTCTTTTTGCTTTTCAGGGTCTGCGTATGGCATGAAAAAACCTCCCGGCTCGGGAGGTCATCAACTCGCGTTCTTCACCATTCTCCGGGTACAAATTGATATGATGGTGCCGGACATGGTGGCGTTGACGAGCTACGACCTCGTTCTTCGTCGCATCGGGGGGCCTAATCCCCGTTGCTTTAGCCATTGTACCGCACGCACCCGCCCGCCTGGCTAGGCCGGGCGGGCGTTTTTTATCTGCGCTTGTAGACCTCGCGCCTGTGCGCCACATCGACAACGAGAATGACGAGCCTGCCGTCATTGATGTCGCACAGTATTCGATAGTCTCCGACTCTGTAGCGCCAAACGCCTGCCAAGTTTCCAGTCAGGGCCTTGCCCCTGCTGCGGGGGTCTTCGAGCTTCGCTATCTCGTCCAGCTCGTCGAACACCCTGGCAGCAACGCCCTTGTCAAGCTTGCGCATCGCCTTGTCGGCGTTCCTCGTGAAATCAATTCGCCAGGCCACAGTGAGCCCTCACCTCATCGATGCTGTAGGTCTCAAGCCTGCCTGCGCGATAGTCCTCGATGTCCTTGAGAATGCCGTACTCGTACTCAAATCGATCGATAGCTTCCTGCAGGGCTTCGTTCACGTAAAAGCTCCTTGACCTGCCAGTTTCCTTCGCAAGCCTGCTGTATCGTTCGTTCAGGTCTGTTGGAATCCTCATTGAAGTGACTGCGGTAGCCATGCCGTACCTCCTTTATGTGTAGTACATGTACTACTGTATCACATCATCGCAGGTCACGCTTCTTCAGCTTTCTTCTCCGCTTCCTTCTCGGCCTTTTTGGCGGCATCTTCCTTGGCCTTTTTCTTGGCTTTTGCGAGCTCGGCCTTGGCCGCGCGGACGGCGGCGGACTCCCAGATTGTCGAGCCGTTGAGGGTCACGCGATCCCATCCGGCAAGTTCGCCGACTGCCGAAAGCGCCTGGCCGATTTCGAGATTCATTGGATCATCGAATTTGTCGGAAACTTCACCGAGAAGTCTATTGCCGAATTTAAGTAAAAACCTCTCCTTGTGGACGAGGTCGTGTGCTGGCGGCAACGGCTCGATTCCCAGCACAACGCCCTTGCCGACGTCGCTCGTCTCATAAATCGTGATCGTTTTCCTGCCGAATACTTCCAAAACTGCCATTTCCAAAATCCTCCGAATAATTCTCAATCATGTCGTCAAGGGTCCATTCCTGCTCGGGCTCGGGCTCGGGCTCTGGCTCGGGTTTAAGCAGCTGCTCCAGAAGTTCGAGCTGCTGGGCGAGCAGTCCATCCTGAACCGCTCTCATCGCCCGTTTAAAGCCCTCAGCCACCCTGTGCGCCGCCATATCGAGCGCGGCGGGAACTGCCGCTAAAGCCTCACTCACAGCCCCGATAGCCGCTTCAAGGCGGCTAACGTGGCTTCTAAGTCCCTCGACTTCTTCCTCAAGGCATCGCGCTCGCTCTCCAAGCTCTCGACCTTCTTCCACAAGTCCTCGATTTCGCGCCTTGACCTGCTCGACCTGCGCTTCAAGCTGCGCAAGGTCTTGTTCAGCTGTCTCTTTCTTGCCTTGAACGCACTCCAATTGCTTGCGAGTGGCCTTTGTCTCTTTCGTATAGCCCTTCTTAGCCGAATGGCCGAAGTCGGGCATGGAATAGTGGAACTTGACCGCAACTTGGCCGTAATAGTCTTTCTGCCACTGCTCCATGCTTTTTTTGGTTGGCTTGAACAGCTCTTTGGCGCACAGGCGACCGTCCGAGGTGATTGGGACGACCGTCGCGTGCAAGTGCGGCGTGGTCTCGTCGAAATGCCAGCGCATATCGACGACGTTGCCCTCGCCGTATTTCTTCTCCAGGAATGATTTGAACAGTTCCGCGAACTGCTCGCGCTCCTGCTCCGAGCGTCTTGAGTAATCGGGCATCGTGGCGAACGTGGTCAGGTGCGTGACGGCGTCGTTTCGGACTTTGCGCTTCACCCCGGCTTCGGCGATGCGGCCCAGAATCGCGTCCTTAACCGAGCCGCCGTACTTGTTCTCGACAACGATCAGCGCGTGCGCCCTGGGCATTTCCGTGTCGATGTTCGGGTTCTGCCATTCCTCTTGGCCCTCGCCCATGACCCGAGTTTGCTCCTGGTCGTAGGACCCGATTGCCGATTTCTTGCCCTTGCGGATTGATGCTGAACTGAACATCCAGACCTCCTTGTCGTGGTCTAGAGTGCCCGTCCGAGCATTTCGCCATATGGCAGGGGACAAAAGTAGCATTTGGTATAAGACCCGTAATACCAATCCTGCGGATTGGTCGGGCGGGGGCCAGCCCCTCGACCCCGCGGGGGCGCTGCCCCTGCGACCCCCTCCGCAGTCGGGCGCCGTTCGCCTAAGGCGGCTCACGTCTTTGCCCGTCTGCTCCGCGCCGCCCTCGTTCGGCGGCTTGGCTACGTATGCGAAAAGTGATTCCACATACGTGAAAAAGGGTTCGGAACTCCATCCCGAACCCTCCGAACCTTTTCCGAACCTTCCGAACCTTTTTGTATGGCACTTTGTTAAGCGGTGGCCCCTTAAATGGGCCACCGCGACAAGTCGTTATAGCAGGTAGGCGGCACAATTGCCGGCCGAGCC
>NZ_QSPN01000031.1:0-2591 GCF_003436455.1 Collinsella sp. TM05-37
CGGTCCACTCCGCGCTCGACCTGTCCAAGCTGGAGTCCGCAGGCTTCGACATGCCCGACTGGGAGGAAGAGCTGGGGGAGTACCTCAAGACGCTCTAGTCGCTCTTAATAAATATGCGAGAATCAAAGCCGCCGTTCTTTAACGGCGGCTTTTCTTGTGCCTGGCGTATAGCTCTGTGCCGGTAAGTGCGGTGGTGGTCACCAAGCGAGAACAGCCTGTCGAGCTCATGCTAGGAGTTCGCGACGGGGCGGTTGACGGCGACCTGCCCGTCCCGGGTGAGCATGCAGGCCCAGTGGAAGGACTTCCCGACATCGAGCTAGAGGACGGCCCTCCTCGCGGGCGCTGCGTTGTTGGCCATGGTATCCTCCAATCGTCGGTCGATCGGAAGCCGTTTCCCGCGACACCCACATTACCTGGCCGTGGCCATCTTCCCTGAGGTCCGGCAGTTTCCTATCAGTCGTCTGAAACGGCGACGCCTGCGTCGGCAATACCCCCCGGGACCTCTTCGGGGCAGGGAAAGACGGCCGTACGCGGGCGCCCGATCGGCGGCCCAGACGGGCTTGCTTGCATCGTATGCGACACCGGGAAATGCATCAACGGGGTATCGAATAGCTCGTTTCTGACTGTAATGGGGCTTCGTCGCCGGTCGAGCAAAGTAGCCGGACCTTATGCGCTCTGGAGCGTTATCCATCTCGTAACGTTTCCCCGCCATTCATGGGCGTCTGAGTTTCTGGCATCGCTGTGGGCACCGCATCAGCTCAGATGTACTATCTATTGGTCTATTATGGCGAGGCTGTGGACGAGTTCATCGACTCGAAGTCGGGGGCGAGGATAGACGCGAAGACAGGAGGGATTCTCTGATGGATAGCGTGTTCAATGACCATGTGTTCCCTAAATACAAGGATCAACAGGTCATGAAGCCTCAGATGCACGGCTTCAATGACCCCACTTTGAGGAATTTCATGCTGTTGGACTCGTCTGCCCTGGTGAAAGACGAGCTTAAAGCCGACAGGTTCGACGATGAGTTCATTAGATCCTTCCTCAATGCCGCCAAGGAGCTTGCGGCCGCCGGGAGGAGAGCGACCGACAGGCCGGGCATGTATGTGATGCTGGAACATTCCTACGCGATTCCGGTGATGTTCCTCACAAGGCACTGTATTGAGCTTTCAATCAAGAGGGCGATAAAAAGATGTGGGGCTAAGCCTAAGAAAGACCACAGCCTTACAAACCTGTGGAACTCCTTGCTCTCGAGGTTTCCGGGGCAAAAGTGCCGTGAAGACAATACAACCATCAAGAACATGGGTGCTTTTGTAAAAGCCATTGCCGAAATCGATGACAACGGCATCAGTCTCCGCTATCCGCAGGACAAATCAGGCAGACTGACGCAGGACAGGCCGCTATTCGTGAATGACGAGGAAGTTGTCTCGTATTTGGAGAAGTTCGTAGAGCAGCTTCAGCTGATTGACTTCGATTATCTTGTCGAGAATGGTAAATAAGTGGTTGGAAGCTGGTCTTTATCGTTTGTAAAACCAGTGGTTGGAATCATGGTTGTATTAGCCGGTTAATCAGAACAGCTGTTGATTATTTTTTAACAGCTTAATTAAGATACCTGTAATTTATGCATAAAAGGCAGTGAATTGCTACCTTTACCATATGGATCTGTGAGTAAGTGCTTCGAGATGATGATGCCGATCTCGCTTCAATTTATGGGTGTATCGAAAAATAAGGGCGGAGTCGCTCTCGCGTTCCCGCCCCGCAAACCCGAATGATTCTGACTTTCCCGTTATCCGGAACGGCCGGGAAAGTTCGCGTCTCAGTCCGGAAAACCCAATGCTTAAAGCGACGATGCCAAGGGGCTACTCGGTCAGCTTCTTGCATCCGTACCAGGTCAAGGGGAGGGGCAGCCTGTAGAACGAGGTCGGCTCCATAGGGATCTCCTCGAGACTTCCGTTGCCTCGCCGAACCCACGAAGTTCCGTTTGCGTCGGTGAAAGCCGTTTCGGGTGCCGTGCGTACTCCCATTCCGTGCCCTTCCGTCGGGAGCCATGTGTACCATGCTCCAGGAGGAAGCGTGCCGACGCAGACGCGGTCGGGAAAAGCGGGACGGTTGTCCTCTCCTTTGAAAGAGGGGCCGGCTCCGCTAATCCCGACACAGGTGACGATTACGTCGTAGACGGGGGACTCGCTTTCGTTTCGAAGCACGACTAACTGCCAGACGAATCGATTGTCCTTGGGCTGATCGGTTCGGTTTCGACCCCCTTCGTACCATGCCGATATGCGGGATGGCTGATACCGCTTGATGTCGTCCTCCCTGTTCCTTTTGTTCTGGCTGCTTTGCCGCAATGCGGCAATCAAGGTCCCCAAGGTAAAGAATCCGATGAATGCTTGGACAATCAGATTGGCGATGTCTATTTTGTTGTCAAAAGTCACTGGATGGTCACCGGCTTAGCGTCGTGGGGCGATACTTCTAACTCCGAATAATAAGGGATGATCGATGGTTGCCGTTTCGTAAGCGTATAAATGGGTGCGTCTCAACAGCTTGTTTGGTACCGTCAAGATTCTTTCGCAAATTGATCGAGGCGGCCTCGGCCC
>NZ_QSPN01000032.1:0-371 GCF_003436455.1 Collinsella sp. TM05-37
GCCGACTGCTTCGGCCTGCGCCTGCTCAACCGCCGCGGCTGCTTCCCCAAGTTCGATCTGTTTATCGAGCAGACCAAGGACATCTGGAAGGACATGCTCGATATCCGCAAGCGCTTCGAGCCGCGCGCCGAGGAGCTCGCCAAGAAGTACGCCCTGGCCCCCTACACCATGTTCATCGGCTCCGGCGCCCTGTGGGGCGAGACCATCCTGTTCTCGATGTGCATCCTGGAGGAGATGCAGTGGAAGCGCACCCGCTACATCACCTCGGCCGACTTCTTCCACGGCACCCTCGAGCTCGTGGAGCCCGGCGTCCCCGTGTTCCTGTTCATGGGCGAGGACGAGAACCGCAAGCTCGACGAGCGCGTCCGCGC
>NZ_QSPN01000032.1:381-2271 GCF_003436455.1 Collinsella sp. TM05-37
ACGAGAACCGCAAGCTCGACGAGCGCGTCCGCGCCTTCCTGACCCGCGGTGTGACCGGCGACACCGACATCAACATCATCGACACCGCCGAGTTCGCGATCCCCGGCCTTGACGACGAGTTCCGCGTCATCGTGTCTCCGTGGATTCTGACGGTGCTCGTTACCGACCGCCTGGCTCGCTACTACGAGACGGTCACCAAGCACAACCTCAAGTATCGTCGCTACTATCACCAGTTCGACTACTAAAGAAAACGGGTGCGGGAACGCGCCGGGCTATTGAGAGGAACACAGAATGAGGCAGTACATCATCGCCAGCCATGCGCACTTCGCTACCGGCATCAAGGAGAGTGTCGAGCTGCTCTCGGGCGCTCGCGACAACGTCCACGATCTTTCGATGTTCGTCGATGACCGCATGGACGTGGCCGAGGAGGCCCAAAAACTGCTGGCAGGCATGGCTGCCGACGATGATGTCGTTGTCTGCACCGACCTCTTTGGCGGCAGCGTCAACAACGAGTTCACCAAGATCGTCCAGACGCGTCCCCGCACGTACCTCGTTACCAACATGAACCTTCCTCTGCTTATCCAGCTGCTGTTCTCTGACGAGTCGGCGCCGGTTGAGGAGACGATTCGTGCCATCGTCGCTGCGGACGATACGCGCGTGAAGTTTGTCAACGATCTTTTGGTCGATGACGAAGAGGAAGAAGAGTTCTAATCCGCAGCACCTACTGACACGCCGTAAGACGGCACAAGACCTTTGGGGGGTCACATTATGATTCAGCTACTTCGCGTCGACCATCGGCTGCTTCATGGCCAGGTCGCGGTCTCTTGGGTCCAGGGCCTTGGCTCCAACTGCATTTTCTGCGTGGGCGATAAGGTCGCCAACGACCCGGTGTGGAAGACGACGCTCAAGATGGGCAAGCCTGCCGGCTGCAAGCTCGTCATCAAGGATATGGCGAATGCCATCGAGGCCATTAACTCGGGTGTGACTGACAAATACAAGATGATTATCTGTGTCGCCACCATCGCTGAGGCAAAGCAGCTTGTTGAAGGCTGCCCGCAGATCAAGTCGGTCAACCTGGGCAACACCAAGCCCAAGGACGAGAAGCGCCCCGATGCTCGTCAGGTCTCTCGTCAGATCTTCCTGACTGCAGCCGAGGAGGCCGATGTGCGTGAGATGCTGAACAACGGCGTCGAGGTCGAGATCCGTCCTCTGGCCGATGACCCCAAGGTTGACTGCGCAAGCGTGCTCTAGGCGTTCAATTTCGAAGAGTCTGAGCTCTTCGTAGTGTCCTATTAGGAAAGGGGGATATATGCTTACCCAAGCAATCCTCATCGGACTTATCGCCGCATTTGGTAAGTTCGACTTCCAGCTCGGTACGCTCTATGCGTTCCGCCCCATCGTCCTGTGCCCGCTCGTGGGCCTGGTGCTGGGGGACCTGCAGTCCGGCCTCGCGATCGGCGCCAGCCTGGAGCTTCTGTTCATGGGCTCGATCTCCATCGGCGCCTACGTGCCGCCTGATGAGACGATCGGCGGCGTGCTCGCCTGCGCCTTCGCTATCCAGTTGGGCCAGAGCACCGAGGCAGCCATCGCGCTCGCTATGCCCATCGCCACGCTGTGCCTTGCCATCAAGAACATCCTCAACGCCGCCCTGCCGATTCTGGTTGACCGCGCTGATGTCTTCTCCGGCCAGGGCAACCTTAAGGGTGTCTATGCGATGCACTTCCTGATCGGTTTGACCGGTATCATCATGGCGTTCCTGCTGTGCTCGCTGTCGTTCTATCTGGGTGCTGACGCCATCCAGGGCATGCTCGACTTCATCCCGCCCTTTGTCCTTGCTGGCTTTGGCGTTGCCGCCAACATCCTGCCGGCCATGGGCTTCGCCATGCTCGG
>NZ_QSPN01000033.1:0-2079 GCF_003436455.1 Collinsella sp. TM05-37
AAGAAGGGGGAGGCCTCGCGGCCTCCCCCTTTTTTTGCGTTTACGGGCAACATTCCTTATGCAATTAAATCAATTTAATCATCCATCGCTGAATATAGACGTTCACCGTTCTTTGGTCGGTTCTCTGTTCTCAATGGACTAATATTTGCTTTAGCGCACTGCTGCGCTTGTCCTGTTTTACACGGGTCGTTTTATTGATTGTGAAGGAAGGACTCACATGGCAGATGTTCATGAGCTGCTTGATACTTGGATTGCCAATGTCAAGGACGAGGAGCTCCTCGCTGAGCTTAACACGATGAAGGAGCAGGGTGATGAGGACGCCATCACCGATGCTTTCTTCCAAGATCTCGCCTTCGGTACTGCCGGCCTTCGCGGCACTATCGGTGCGGGCACTAACCGTATGAATATCTATACGGTCGGTCGTGCGACCCAGGGATTCGCTGACTACCTCAATGCGACCTTCGAGCATCCAACGGTTGCCATCGCTCGCGATAGCCGCAATAAAGGTGAGCTGTTCGTTAAGACGACGGCTGCCATTCTTGCAGCAAACGGCGTGACTGCCCTCGTTTATCCCAAGATTTCTCCTGTGCCGACGCTCTCCTGGGCCGTCCGTGATCTTAAGTGCTCCGGTGGCATTTGCATGACCGCTAGTCATAACCCGGCACCGTATAACGGCTATAAGGCCTATGGCCCCGACGGCTGCCAGATCACCAGCGAGGCCGCCGATGCAATTTCTAAGGCTATCGCCGAGACCGATACGTTCACCGGTGTGAAGTCCATGGACTTCGATGAGGCTCTTGAGCAGGGCCTGGTCAAATGGATCGATGACTCGTGCCTCGAGCGTTATTACGACGCCGTTCTCGCTCGCGGCGTTACGAATCTTTCTGCCGAGGAAATTGCCGGCGCGCCGCTCAAGCTTGTCTATACGCCGCTGAATGGTACCGGCCTCATTCCCGTTACCACGGTGCTCGAGCGCGCTGGCATCACCGATGTCACGGTTGTTCCCGAGCAGAAGGAGCCTAACGGCGATTTCCCGACCTGCCCGTATCCTAACCCCGAGATCCGTCAGGCCATGCAGAAGGGCATCGATCTCTGCGAGCAGGTTCACCCTGATTTGCTGCTTGCAACCGATCCCGACGCCGATCGTGTTGGCGTTGCCGTTAAAAATGGCGATGACTATCTGCTGCTGACCGGTAACGAGATGGGCGTCCTGCTGCTCGACTATATTTGCAAGACCCGTGCCGCCCGCGGCGAGGACCTCACTAAGAAGGTTGCCGTTACTACTATCGTTTCTTCCGCAATGGTTGACGCTCTGGCCGACGAGTACGGTTTTGAGCTCCGCCGCTGCCTGACGGGCTTCAAGTACATCGGCGACATCATTACCTCGCTTTCCGATGCTGGCGAGGTCGATCGCTTTATCTTTGGTTTCGAGGAGAGCTACGGCTATCTGGCTGGCGACCACGTGCGCGACAAGGACGCCGTGAGCACTTCGCTGCTGATTTGCCAGATGGCGCAGTATTACAAGCTCCAGGGTAAGAACCTCGCCGATGCGATGCACGAGCTGTACGAGAAGTATGGCTACTACCACAACAAGACGATTTCGCTGAGCTATCCGGGTGCTGAGGGTGCGGCAAAGATGGCCGGCATCATGTCCGGTCTGCGCGAGAACCCGCCTGCGGAGCTTGCTGGGTCCAAGATTGAGGCCGTCGTGGACTACAACACCTGCGTGAACGGCCTGCCGAAGGCTAACGTCATTGAGTTCGATCTTGAGGGCGGCAACAAGGGTATTGTTCGTCCTTCCGGCACCGAGCCCAAGATTAAACTGTACATCTTCGCCAAGGGCGCGGATGCCGCCGAGGCTGATGCAGCACTTGACGCGATCGAGGAATCCGGTCGCAAGCTGTTGGCCTAAGGCTTTGAAAGCCTATTTCTATAGATAGACGGAGGAGGGGATCTCGGAAACGAGGTCCCCTCTTTATTACCGGTAAATACAGCTGAGAATTCCGAATTGTGTAGGAAATGTGTACGCCCAGATTCCCGCCCCCGGCGCCCCTCCGGTCTGGCAATATATCTCCTTGC
>NZ_QSPN01000034.1:0-1823 GCF_003436455.1 Collinsella sp. TM05-37
CCGAGCATGGCGAAGCCCATGGCCGGCAGGATGTTGGCGGCAACGCCGCAACCGTCGATGATGAAGGGCGGGATGAAGTCGAGCAGGCCCTGGATGGCGTCGGAACCCAAATAGAAGGCGCCGCCGCACAGCAGGAAGTACTCGACGCAGCCCCAGATTCCAATTCCCCAATGAACGGCGTAGATGCCTTTGAGGTTTCCCTTGAGGGCGAACTTGTCTGCCATATCGACAAACACAGGGAACAAGGCATTGGTAATGTTGCCGATCGTCAGCGCAAGGACGGCGATGGGCATGGCGAGCGCGATGGCCGTCTCGGTACCCTGACCGAGCTGAATGGCAAACGCGCAGGCGAGCACGCCGCCGACGGTTTCGTTAGGCGGCACGTAGGCGCCGATGGAAATCGAGCCCATGAACAGCAACTCCAGGCTGGCGCCAACGGCAAGGCCAGTCTGCAGGTCCCCCAGCACCAGGCCCACGAGCGGGCACAGGACGATGGGGCGGAACGCGTAGAGGGTGCCGAGCTGGTAGTCGAGGCATCCAAACGCTCCGACTAAGCCGACGAGGATTGCTTGGACAAGCATAATTCCTCCCAATAAGGAATCTCGAACCGTCGTCACTCCCGTCGCGCGCGTTGTTGATATCAATTCCGGGAGTTCGATTCCACGGCTCGAAGCGTACCTGGTGTGCTGCTAACACCCATGCCAGGCACAAATGATTTGATACCAATTATAGGTATGCAGGTTCGCCTTATTTAATACCAGTCGCTCGGCGGGGTGTTTTTTACCGTAAACGGCAGGCGCATCCCATTAGGCACGCTCTTTGTTTCGATGGCGGACAAGCGCCACCAGAAAGCCGTCGCCAAAAGCATCGGATGCCAAGTTGGCCACAATCACCAAAACGATCATCGCTGCGCCCAAAAACTCGTTCCAGCGAAAGACCTCGCCAAAGAGGAGCGCCGACCAGCAGGGAGCGAGCACGACCTCACTCATGCAAACCAAGTTGGCCGCAAACGCGTTGGTGCGCGCAATCCCCTTGGCATACAGCACACTCGCAAGGCCGCTGCAAAAAAGGCCATGCACCAGCATAAGCCCCCACTCAAAGGGTTTCACGGAGCCTAGGTCGCCGGCAAAATAGACGATCGGAAGTATCGAGATGCCGCAGGAGATGAGCGAGGACACCATGGACGACGCATCGGGGCGAGAGTTTAAAAAGAAACACAGCCCAAAGGTGGCGCCCGAAATGACGGCAAGCAGATTTCCGAGCATGCCCTCGGCGCTCAAATCACCTAAAAAGAAAAGTCCCATACCCGTAAAAGCAACCACCACGGAGGCAATCTTCGCAGGCGAGGGCAACGTGCGAGTTGCGAGCGATTGATACACGATAACGAAAATCATCGAGGTGTACTGCAGAACGATCGCGTTGCCGACCGTCGTGAGCTGGTTGGCAAAGTTAAACGTGGTGCCCGTCACGAAGTTGCAGACGGCCACAAGGACAATAAGACGGCTGACGCGAAGGACGGGTCTGCCGACGAGCAGGATAAAGAGCGCCATAAATATTGCCGTGACGGCACCGATCAAAAGAGCTGACTGCGAATTGGCGCGAACGAGGATGCCGATAAAACTCCACAAGAGCGCCGTGCCAAATAGATACATCGCCCCGCTCACGCCATTATCGGGTGGATTGTCAGATCGAATCACGAAGCACCTCCAACTAGCTTTCGGTAATAAAAAACGGCGACCGCAATGGGTCGCCGTTTCCCTTGGGGGCAAATAATAGGCCGGGCCCTTACGCCAGCACGCCGAAGAACGCGCCGATGATGCCCA
>NZ_QSPN01000035.1:0-1677 GCF_003436455.1 Collinsella sp. TM05-37
GGCACGTGCAGACCTTTCGTCATGGCCTCCTACCTTTCTTTCGGGCCCTTGTCAGGGCCGATTCGTTAGCGCCCCTCCGTGTGAGGCGTTATTGCTGACGACATATTTATATCCAAAATCAGCCCATACTTCCACCTCGCCCCCGAACGGTTTTTTATGAGGGGTGAACGGCATACACATATACTTCACGCATGGCACACTTTGATTTAATAAAGTTAATTTACGTGCTTAAATGCTTTTTCAAACCAAATAGCAAATGGAACTTAACTTTATTGAACCACCCTCAAATTGCATATTTCTAATAAAGCTATGAATAGAATTAGCGATTCATACCGCGTCTCAACCATTTTCATTTTTATTCAGAAAAAAGTTTGTCCTATTCATTTCTGGTATGCATATTACCGTTTACCAGACGTTGGATACCGTTCACCGGAAGCTCAGTATAAGGCCCAACGAACACCGGCTCGCCTTACGGCCTCATTTGTAACAACTTGACTTCTCGGTATAGAAAAACAGACCCGCTCCCCTCATGGGTAACGGGTCTGTTATCGATAATCGTAGACGGATTTGAGTGGCTTTGAGAGCCGTCGGAATCCTAGCGATCAAACTCCGCCAGTGCCTCGCCCAGAAGCCTCAGACCCTCGCGAAGAACATCTTCGCTTGCGCAGTAGCCCAGGCGCGCTCCGCAGGGAAGCTCAAAACGGCTGCCGGGGACCAACAGCACTCCCCTCTCGGCCAGCAGACGCTTGCAGAACTCCTCGTCATCCTCGGGAATATCCAGCTGGATGAACGAGGTGGACACGCCCTGCGGGGCCGTCCAGGAAACACGATGCTGCGTATCGATCCATGCCTGCGCGATATCGCGGTTACCAAACAAGATCTTGCGGTTGCGCTCGAGAATCTTGTCCTTGTGCTCGAGCACGTAGGTCGCCAGGGCGTCGTTGAACACGCCGCCGCAGATCATGGTGTAGTCGCGATACGTGCGGATGCGGTTGGACACCTCTTCGTCGGCCACAACCCAGCCCACGCGAGCCGCAGGCGTCGAATAGGTCTTAGACACCGAGTTGGTGACAATGGCCCTATCGTACACGTCGGCCATCGACATAAAGGACTCGGTGTTCTCGAGCGGCAGATAAACCTCGTCGCACAGCACGTAGGCGCCCACCGAACGGGCAATCTCGGCAATCTGACCGAGCGTATCGGCATCAAGCACCGTACCGATGGGGTTCGATGCGTTATTGATGCAGATGAGTTTCGTGTTGGGGCGCACCGAGCGCTTGAGCTGCTCGATATCGGGTTTCCATCCGAGCTCCTCGCGAAGCTCCCAATACTCAACCTCGGCGCCGAGCGTACGCGGGATCTCATAGAGCGGCGCATAGGTAGGCCACTCGGCAATCACATGATCGCCGGGCTCGACAACGGCCATGATGGCGTTGAGGTTGGCACCCGTGCAGCCATTGGTCTGCAGAATGTGATCGGGATTGACCTCGCGACGATACAGCTTGGCGACCTCGGCCTTAAACTCCGGCGAACCCTCGATCCAGCCGTAGTTCATCTTCTCGCGATCCAGGCGCTCGTAGAACGTGGCGCCGTCCTGCTCGTCAAGCGCACGAAGCTCGCCCATGGTCAGCGGTACCGTCAAGATTCTTTCGCAAATTGATCGAGGCGGCCTCGGCC
>NZ_QSPN01000036.1:0-1640 GCF_003436455.1 Collinsella sp. TM05-37
TGGGCATCATCGGCGCGTTCTTCGGCGTGCTGGCGTAAGGGCCCGGCTGCATAGATTTTCGTTGCAACCTGGAAAGGGGATGGAGCAGGCCTATGCCCTCCATCCCCTTTTTGTATAGAAGGAGTTCGTATGTTCGCGAAGGATCGCGAAGCAATGCGCCTGACGCCGGCAGAGGTCAGGCTGATTCTTATTGAGTCCCTGCAGTGGTGCGCCAACAACGCGGTCTACTTTTTGGGGCTTATCGGTGCGGCCACGTATGATCTGGCTGGCACGGCCTTTTTGGTTGCCGCCATTACGCTCGTGCGCAATCTTATGACGTCGGTGGGCAATATGGTGTCGGGCTCGGTCATCGATCGCTTTGGACCGCGCCGGACGTCGTTTGTGACGTGCGTGATTACGGCAGTGCTATCGCTTGGCGTGGGGTTGGCGCCGTTGTCTGTCCCCGGGCTTGTGTTTGCCGCGTGCGTCTTGGGACTTGCGGGCGGCTTTATCAACACCTGCACGCATGCGTTTCCGGGATACCTGGAGTCGACCACCGAGGGCCGTACCCGCGTGAACGGCCTCATGGTGTTCTACAGCAATATCGCCTATACCGCTGGCCCGCTGCTCGGCGGTGCCATCGTGAGCTGTTTTGCCACGCAATCGGTCTATCTGCTCATGGCGGGCATGATGGGTGTGGCGGCCGTGCTCTCCTTGGGCTGTCACGAGTGTGTTGCTCCCGCAAAAGGGGAGAAGCCGAAGGGCGGTATTTTGGGCGGCATGGCCGAGGGTGCGCGACTTACGTTTCGCGACCACGACCTGCGCCTCATCTTTATCTCGGGCTTTTTGGGTTTCTTTGCGTTTGGCGCGTTCGATTCGCTGGAGTCGTTGTTCTATCGCGATGTGCTCAACGTGGATATCGTCTGGCTGGGCTGGCTGTCCTCGGTCGTGGGCCTCACTTCCTCGGTGGGCGCGTTCATCCTGACCAAGCTTTCTGCCCGCCATGTCAACCTGCGATTGCTGCTCGGCGCGCTCATGGCCGTGGGCATTGGGTCCATGGTGTACGTGGGCACCGATATGCTGGGGGTCGCGATTATCGGTCAGGCGATTAACGGTCTGGCCTGGGGATTCCTGGAACCGCTGCAGATGATCTTGATTCAGGAGCGCGCCGACATCAAATACCTGGGGCGCATTACCGGCTTTGTGCGTTTTGGCCTGATGAGCGCCGGCGTGCTGCCGCTGCTGGCGGCTCCGTTTTTGGCGGAGGCTTTGGGCGTTCAGGCGGTGCTGTTTGGGGCATCGACCATTATTGCGCTGGTAGGAACGCTGTTCTTTGTCACACAAGGGAGGCGCCAGAGGCGTTAGCTATACATTCAATTCTAATTTAATACCACTCACCAGAGAATTTCGACCGTTCACCGAGGATTGGAGCAGATTGATAAGTGGTATTAAAAACACATTAGGTGTATGTCTATAATTGGTATCGAAAAGAAACGCGATGTATAGAGTTGCGTGCAGGACAGAAAGGAAAAGCCATGAAGGAAACCGAGAAGATCGAGATCATGCACTTTAGCCAGGAGGGCTACGTCGAGGACGGCAAGAACGTCTACGAGGCCGGCAAGAAGATGACCGCGCTCGCCGACAAGGTCGCCGACGAGGGC
>NZ_QSPN01000037.1:0-1573 GCF_003436455.1 Collinsella sp. TM05-37
AGTAGCGTCGAAGGTTGACAAAACTATAGGAACACCCAACGACTACTCATTTAAGTCTGTCCCCAATGAGTGCCCCGCCGCAGGTTGAACATAAGTCAGCGAAAACGCCCCTAAGCGAGCAAGGTGACGTGAAAAAGGAGGGAAGCGTACTTCGGTACGCGACCGACGATTGAACGTCAGATTGCCGCTTAGGGGCGTTTGCAGCGTCGAGCCGTTACGCGGTTTGGCAAAACCGCGTAACCCGCTACACGGCCTGTGCCAGCTTCTCGGCTCGCTCGGCGGCGGCGAGTGCCTCGATGACGGTGCCGAGCTGGTCGCCCAGAAGGACGCCGTTGTAGGTGGAGTTGAAGCCGATGCGGTGATCGGTCACGCGGTCCTGGGGCTGGTTGTAGGTACGGATCTTCTCGGAACGGTTGCCGTGGCCGATCTGGCTCTGGCGCTCGGCACCGAGCTCTGCCTGCTGCTTCTCGAGCTCCATCTCGTACAGACGGGCGCGCAGCATCTGCATGCAGACTTCGCGGTTCTGGATCTGGGAGCGCTGTTCCTGCGACTGCACCACGGTGTTGGTGGGCAGGTGGGTGATGCGCACGGCGGAATAAGTGGTGTTAACGCACTGACCGCCAGGACCGGAGGCGCAGTAGGTATCGATGCGCAGGTCGGACTGGTTGATCTGAACGTCGATCTCCTCGGCCTCGGGAAGCACGGCGACGGTTGCCGTGGAGGTCTGGATGCGACCCTGGGACTCGGTCTTGGGAACGCGCTGGACGCGGTGCACGCCGGACTCGAACTTCATGACGGAGTAGACGCGGTCGCCCTCGACCTTGAACTCGATGGACTTAAAGCCGCCGGCCTCGCTGGGGCTGGAGTCGAGCACGGTGGTCTTCCAGCCGCGCGACTCGCAGAAGCGCTGATACATCTTGTACAGGTCGCCGGCGAAGATGGCCGCCTCGTCGCCACCGGCGGCGGAGCGAATCTCGACGATGGTGTTCTTGTCGTCGTTGGGGTCGCTCGGGATGAGCATGTACTTGATGTCTTCCTCGAGCTGGGGAAGCTTGGCCTCGTTTTCGGAGATGTCCATCTGGAGCATCTCCTTCTCATCGGCATCGGTAGTATCGTGGAGCATTTCCTTGGCAGCCTCGATGTCATCGAGCGCGCCGATGTACTCGCGCGAGGCAGCGATGAGGTCGGACTGGTGCGCGTACTCCTTGTTGAGACGCGTGAACTCCTTGATATCGGAGGCGACGGCTGGGTCGGAAAGCTTCTTCTCGAGCTCCTCGTAGGCCTTGATGATCTTTTCGAGCTTGTCGCGCATGACGGACTCCTTTTATATGCGTGAAGGTGAAAATCGGCAGAATTGATGGGGCGCGGGGCGCCGCTGCGGGGGTAAAGCCCGGCTAGAACATGTCGATCTTCAGATACATGCGCATCCCTTCGCGTATGGGGGTACATAGTTGCGGTCTAACCCATACATGATAGCGTGCGCAGGCAAACCTGCATACAACCCGCACGGAATGAGTGGACATAGCCGTTGGGTGTTCCTATAGTTTTGTCAACCTTCGACGCTACTCCCGGT
>NZ_QSPN01000038.1:0-1556 GCF_003436455.1 Collinsella sp. TM05-37
GAAGCCTGCGGACTCCAGCTTGGACAGGTCGAGCGCGGAGTGGACCGGGCGCGGTGCGATGGGGCCGGCGGCGCTGGCGTAGTAGTCGGCCGTGGAGACCGGGACCACCTTGCCGCCGTTGCCGTTGGCGGCCTCGAAGACCTCACGCGCGATTTCGGCCCAGGAGGCGACGCGGCCGCTGCCGGTGCAGCCGTAGGTGCCGTAGGGGGCCTTGTTCTCCAGCACGTGGAAGATGGCCGCGGCCATGTCGCGCGTGAAGGTCAGGCGTCCCAGCTGGTCGTCAACGACGGTGATCTGGGTGAGCTTATCCCCCGGGTCGGCGACGCGGTCGGACAGCGCCTTCATGGTCTTGACGAAGTTGTGCCCCTCGCCGATGACCCAGCTCGAGCGCATGATGTAGTGGCGCGGGCAGCCGGCCACGGCGATGTCGCCTGCCGCCTTGGTCTGGCCGTAGACGGACAGTGGGCTGAGGGGCTCGTCCTCGTCATGGACCTCGGCGGTGCCGTCAAAGACGTAGTCGGAGGAGACGTGCACGAGCGTGATGCCGTGCTCGGCGCAGGTGCGGGCGAGGAGCGCCGGGCCGGTCGCGTTGGCCTTCCAGGCGATGACACGGCCCTCGGGGGTCTCCGCTTTATCCACGGCCGTGTAGGCACCGCAGTTGATCACGGTGCCGTAGAGCGACCAGTCGTACTGTACGTAGGCGTCCGGGTCGGACATGTCGAAGGTGTCGATGTCGCAGAAGTCGAAGTCCTTCGCGACGCCGCGCTCCTCCGCCAGCGCGCGGACCGCATGGCCCAACTGGCCGTTGCAGCCGGTGACGAGGGTGCGCTTCGGCGCCATGGGGACGACGTCCTTGAGCATCGGGTGGTTGAGGTCGGCATCGGAGACGGTGGCCTCGTCGAGCGGGATGGGCCACTCGATGGCGAGCTCGGGGTCGGCGAGGTTCACGAAGGTGTAGGTCCTCTTGAGCTCCGGCGACCAGTGGGCGTCCACCAGGTAGGTGTAGGCGGTGCCGTCCTCCAGGGCCTGGAAGGAGTTGCCCACGCCGCGCGGCACGTAGATGGCCTTCGAGGGGTCGAGCACGGTCGTGTAGACCTTGCCGTAGGTGGCGCTGCCCTCGCGCAGGTCCACCCAGGCGCCGAAGACGCTGCCGCGGGCCACGGAGATGAACTTGTCCCAGGGCTCGGCGTGGATGCCGCGGGTGACGCCGCGGCTGTCGTTGTAGGAGATGTTGTTCTGGACGACGCGGAGGTCCGGGATGCCCAGGGCGGTCATCTTGGCGCGCTGCCAGTTCTCCTTGAACTAACCGCGCGAGTCGCCGTGGACGGCCAGTTCGACGACCTTCAGGCCCTCGATGCCGGTCTCGGTGACGGAGAGGTCCTTCTCGAATGCGATGTCTGCCATGTCTCTGCTCTCCTTACTGCCCCTGCGCGCGGTAGCGGGCCTCGGTGGCCTCCTTGGCCGGGCGCCACCAGGCCTCGTTGGCGACGTACCAGTCGATGGTGGCCCTGAGGCCCCCGGCGAAGTCGGTGTGCGCCGGCCTCCAGCCGAGCTCG
>NZ_QSPN01000039.1:0-1546 GCF_003436455.1 Collinsella sp. TM05-37
AAAACATTGAGAGCCCCTGCTGCATGAAAGACCGCGGATTAGGCCGACAATGGTGAGTGTCTAATTCAGCCGCGGCGGCCACGCCGCATTCATGGAAGGGGCTCCCATGCTCGATACTACCACCTTCGTCGGCCTCGACGTCCACGCCCGCTCGATAAAGGCCGTCTCCCTCGACGTCATGACCGGGGAGGTGCGCGCCGCGACCTTCGGCTACGACGCCGGCGCCGTCGCGGAGTGGATCCGCTCCGTGGGCCCCGGGGCCAGGTGCGTGTACGAGTCCGGGGTCACGGGCTTCGACCTGCAGAAGAGGCTCTCCGGCCTGGGTGTCGACTGCGTGGTCGGCGCCGTCTCGAAGATGATCAAGCCCAGCGCGGACAGGCGCAGGAAGAACGACCGCAACGACGCCGAGTTCCTCGCCCGCATGCTGTCGGTCGGCAACGTGGTCGAGGTGTGGGTCCCCGACGACGAGTGCGAGGCCGCCCGCGACCTGACCAGGGCGCTCGAGGACGCGAGGGACGACCTCTCGCGCTCGAAGCAGCGGCTCTCCAAGTTCCTGCTAAGGCACGGGCTCGTCTTCGACGAGAGGACGCCCACCGGCCGCAGGAAGGGCAACTGGACCCGGGCGCACTGGTCCTGGATCGAGTCGATTAGGTTCGCGGAGGGGGCCGACAACGACGCGCTCGCCTACTACGTCGACGCGGTCAGGCGGGCGGCGGAGGAGAAGGCGAGGCTCGAGGGGCTCGTCGAGGCCGAGGCCCGCAAGCCCAGGTGGCGGAAGAGGGTCGACTCCCTGCGCTGCCTCAAGGGCGTAGACACCGCTTCCGCCGCCGACCTCGTGTTCGAGGCCGGCGAGTTCTCCAGGTTCAGGAACGCCCGCTCGTTCGCCGCGTGGGTCGGCCTGACGCCCTCCGAGCACTCCAGCGGGGAGAGCGACCGCAGGGGCGCGATCACCAAGGCCGGCAACAAGCACCTGAGGAAGACGCTGGTCGAGGCCGCGTGGCACTACCTGACGTGCTCGGGGCGGCCGAAGGACCTCGCCAAGGGCCAGGCCCCGGACCCAGCCGCCCGGAGGCATGCCGCCAAGGGCGTGCGGAGGCTGGTCGAGAGGCGGGAGGCGCTGCTCGCGCGCGGGGTCCACGGCAACAAGGCGAACGTCGCCACGGCGCGCGAGCTCGCCTGCTGGGTGTGGGCGGTCGGCCTCATGGCCGAGGAGGCGTAGGGGGCGGTCCCCCGCACATAAGCCAGTCATCCCGGAAGCGGTTCGATCCGAAGCCGTTGAGGCGAACCTCAGGTCCCTTTTCTGCGAGCGCCCAGGGCGCCACACGCGTGCACAGACTGTCGGTTCGACGTAGAAGCCTCAGCCGTAGCAACGGATTGCCCAGCGAGAGATCGCCACGGGCGGATATTAAACTGCAAAGACGAGCGTCGGTAAGACACGCCGAGGTCGCCGCGGACGGGTTGATATAGGGAGAGGGCCTGACCCCATATCGTTGGGGCCAGGCCCGATTTTGCCTCTTGACAATGTCCTGCTCATATTAAAAGGAAC
>NZ_QSPN01000004.1:0-123487 GCF_003436455.1 Collinsella sp. TM05-37
GCAAGGAGATATATTGCCAGACCGGAGGGGCGCCGGGGGCGGGAATCGCGCACTCCATATTTTGTTCACAAATGAATAGGTCCCTCAGTCGCATCACTGAGGTTAAAACTGAAGCATTGGCTTCTGATATTGGCGATGACCAGCTGGTTTATAGGTGTTAAGGCATCGGTCATCTCTGGAGCGCCACTTTACTCCAAAAGCATCAGCTATTTGTTTCCCGTCGGTAAAAGGCAGGTTTTGTTCGCCAAGCGTTCTTATATATAGAGAAGTTCGGGTTCGAACCCGTGGCGCGGCAACAAAAAAGCGACCAGCCGGAGCCGATCGCTTTCTATTCTATGCTGGATCATCCAGAGGGGTTCTTCCGAACTCATTTTCTCGCTGCCATTCATGCTTTCGAAGCATCTTTCTACAGCCCTCGTTGTCTATCCTCGTATCTCACAGGTCTTCCGGAAATTCACAAGCAGTCTTAGGGTCAATTTAGTTCTGCTTTCAGAGACTTGTTTGAGAGTTTTTAAAGACAGTTCAAAACAATAAGTGAGACACCATAAAGCAGAGCAAGATGAGCCGGATAGAAAATGTAGAAGAAATATTTGAGCTTCAGCCCTCGCTTGCCATTATAAAGATTGATAAGCAGCAACGAAACGACCGCGGCAGCAACATCAGGATTAAATATATTAGCTGTAGCAAACTCAAATCCGCCGCCAACTATATGGCATGACGAAAGGAGCACTGCGCATACTGCAGCAAAGAACATCTTGGCCTTGCTGTCGTGGAATAAATAGAATGCAGCCACAAGCAGAATGCCATACACACCGCCATCTAGTTTAGTGTATTCAGCTGCCAGTGCTGTCAAAACAATCAGAGCAGTTTCTGCGATGTACCTCTTCCATTTTGAAAGGCTTTGTATCTTTTCCAGAATTATCAAGAAGACCAAGCAAAGCAGGAGCTCACACATAACATTTTGTTGCCGAAGGTCAAATAGTTGCCCGGTTTGAACGAAATCGTATATGGGCTCCGCAATGATTGCGAAGACAAGCATATTTCGCAGGTACCTCTTTATGTCATGAGTATGCAAAAATCCCTCAACTATCAAAAAGCAAAATAAGGGAAATGCAATTCTGCCAAGAACATGAAGCACATCCGAAGCCTCGCTTAGAATCGCCCACTGTTCGTCTGATATCTGATTGTACGATGCGTGAGTCATGATTCCATTGGTCAGGACGATCCTGCTTACATGATCGAGAACCATCGAAATGGCCGCTATTATCTTTAATGTGCTGCCGCTAATTCCGTATCTATCTGTTTTCATTTCGTTTTCCTTTCTTTGGGTGGGCCGTCAGAGGTTCGGCCTGCTCTGCAGACGGCCGCTGCGGCGCTTCGCGCCTTGCGCGCTGCGCTGGCAAACGCTCACGCGTTTACTCAGCTCCGCGCCCTTTCGGGTTCGAACCCATGTCGCGGCAACAAAAAAGCGGCCGGCATCCGCCAGTCGCTTTTCTATTCTATGGTGGGCCGTCAGGGGTTCGAACCCTGGACCTTGGGATTAAAAGTCCCCTGCTCTGCCAGCTGAGCTAACGGCCCGCGGGTGGCATTGTACCACGGTCTGGGGCTATTCCCAACTCCATTGGCCGTTCTGGAAAATCACAACTTCACGTCCATCAGGCGTAATGCCCGTAATATCGATATCGTCCGTGCCGATCATAAAATCGACGTGCGTGCTCGAGACGTTAACGCCATGCTCCAGGAGCTCCTCCTTGGACATGTCATACCCACCCTCGATGCATTCGGGGAAACCGACACCCAGCGCGAGATGGCAGCTAGCGTTCTCATCATAGAGCGTGTCATAGAATAGAACGCCACTTTCACGGATCGGCGTGTTCTTGGAGATAAGCGCGACCTCACCCAGATGAGCGGCACCTTCATCGGTGTCAATAATGCTCGCAAGCGTCGCCTTACCCACGCGGGCATCGTAGTCCACTACGCGGCCCGCCTCGAACTTAATCCAAAAATCGTCAACCTTGTTACCGTGGTGAATGAGCGGCATAGCCGAATACACGATACCGTCGGCACGCATACGATCAGGCGAGGTGAAGACTTCCTCGGTGGGAATGTTGGGGAAGAAGGGGTGCCCATCGGGCGTCTTGCCCTTGCCGCCGGCCCACTCGTGACCTTTCGTCATGCCAATCGTCAGATCGGTTCCATTTGCCGAGGTGTAATGCAGGTAGTCGAAACGATTGTCGTTCAGGAAACGCAGGTTCTTTTCGAATGCGGCGTCATGGAGTTCCCAGTCGCTCTCCGGGTCCCGGCCATCGGCGCGAGCGGTATGCAGAATCGCATTCCACAGCTTATAGATTGCAACCTCATCGGCGTCTCCCGGGAACACCTCGCGCGCCCAGGCAACGACCGGCGCGCCGGCGATGCACCACGGGTTGATGTTGTAGTCCAGTCCGCGGCGGAAGACCTTGCACTGCGTGTTCCTTGCCTTAGAAGCTGCAGCAGGCTTAGCGGGATCGATGCCCTTAAGAGCGGCAGGGTCCGCACCCTCGATAAAGATAAAGCAGGCACCATCCTGGGCCAGTGAATCAAGCTGCAGGCGCTTCCACTCGGGCGTCTGCTCAAAATAGCTTTTCTCGACATGCTCGTACGTGAGCCTCGTCACGGCGTCATCGGCCCAAATAACCGTCACGTGACCGGCACCGGAGGCATAGGCCTCCGCGACCACCACGCGCGCAAACGGCGCGCACTCGACCGGAGACTGAACGACAACCTCCTGACCGGGCTTGACGTTTACGCCCTTGCGGACAACCAGGCGCGCATAGTTTTTAATCTTGGGCTCTAGGGCCTTCATGCCCTCCAGAGCCTCTTCGACCGTCAGGGCAGCTCGAATCATGTGCCACTCCATCTATCTATAGAACAGTAAAAAGGCGCGCCGCAAAAACGACGCGCCTTATATCTTAGCGATAAGTATGCATGCAAACGCTACTTCTTCTTGGAGTCCTTCTTGTCCTCCTCGGCAGCCGAGCGCTCGATAAGGGCGTTGAGCTTGTTCTCGGACATGCCCTCGGCCTGCGTGCGGTACATGTTGCGCAGGGGACGAATACGAACGAAGTCGTAGATGAAGTCACCCAAAATGACGACGTAGGACAAAACAATGCCGACCATCTGGACAGGGCTGGACACCATGCCAGCGGGAGCGAAGTACAGCGAAGCCCAAATGGCCACGACGAGCACCATGCCGATAGTGAGCACGGCCCACCAGATGCGGCGGCGCTTGGTGTAGTCCTCATCCTGCTTGAGAAGGATATTCGACACCGTGTAGATGCGATCCTCCTTGGCGCGCTGCTTAGCCTTGCGGGCGCGCTTCTCCTCTTTAGAGAGGCCCTCGAGGTTCTCGCCCTTCTCGAGCTCTTTGCGGCGTGCCTTAGACGAAGCCGGCACGACGCGGACAGAGCTCGCTGCCTGACGGGCGGGCTTGGCGGATGCAGCGGACTTGCGCGCAACCCCGGTAACCTCGTGGGATTGCGTGCGCTTGTTCGTGGCGCTACGGGTACTCACTTATGCGTTCTCCTTCATGCTTGTGAACTGGGAGCCCGTGATGATCTGGAAGGCCTCGCGATAGCGCTCGGACGTGCCATCGATGACCTCGGCGGGCAGATGCGGGGTCTCCCCCGTCATATCCCAGTTGGCTTTGAGCCAATTGCGGACGAATTGCTTGTCGTAGCTGGGCTGAATCTTGCCCTCCTCGTAGCTGGCGGCAGGCCAGAAACGGCTGGAGTCGGGCGTGAGGCACTCGTCGATCAGCGTAACCTTGCCATCGATGACACCGAACTCGAACTTGGTGTCGGCAATGATGATGCCACGGGTCGCTGCATACTCGGCGGCAGCCTTGTAGATCTTGAGGGAAAGGTCGCGAATCTGCGTGGCGATGTCCTCGCCCACGATCTCGCAGCAACGCTCGAACGAGATGTTCTCGTCGTGGTCACCGATCTCGGCCTTCGTGGACGGCGTGAACAGCGGCTCGGGAAGCTTGGAAGCCTCGGTCAGGCCCTCAGGCAGCTGGATGCCGCAGACGGTGCCGTTCTCGTCGTAGGTCTTCTTGCCCGAACCGGTCAGATAGCCGCGGACGATGCACTCGATAGGAATCGTCTGGGCCTTCTTAACCAGCATGGCGCGGCCGGCGAGGTAGTCACGATACTCAGCAAACTCCTCGGGGAAATCCGCCGGGTCGATGGAAACGAGGTGGTTGGGAACGATGCCGGCAAACTTATCGAACCAGAATGCCGAGATGCGGTTGAGCACCTCTCCCTTAAACGGAATCTCGTCGGGAAGAATGAAGTCGAACGCAGAAATGCGGTCGGTGGCGACCATCAGCAGGTTTTCACCGGCATCGTAGATATCACGAACCTTGCCACGGGAATCCGGACGACGCTCCATCGTTGTCACGTGAGTCACTCCTTACCAAAATACGACAGTAATGCGGGTTCTTTCCCGCACGTTTTCGCAAACTCGGAGCGGCAGGGACGAAACCCCTCCTTCACCGAATAGCGAAAAGCTAGTGCTCCATTGTAGTAGATGCCGCGTCCGCCGTGTGCTCGCGAGGCAGATGAATCGTAAAAGTCGTACCCTTTCCAAGCTCCGACTCCACGGATATGTAGCCGTGATGGCGCTCGACGATCTGTTTAGTCACGGCGAGGCCCACGCCCAGACCGCCCGCCTCACGGGCACGGCTGGCATCGGCGCGCCAAAAACGGCCGAAGATGCGCGACAAGTCATCCTTGGCAATACCGATGCCGGTATCAGAAACGGCAATGCTGACGTGTTTGCGGTCACTGAGCACCGACACCACGACCCAACCGCCCTCGGGGGTGTAGCGCATGGCGTTGCTCATGAGATTGATGACGCATTGTGTGATCATGTCGGGATCGGCTTCGACGACATCGTCGTGACCTTGGGTCTCGTCAGCAAAGCGCAAGCGCAGATCGCGGTCGACAAACAGGCGCTCCTGGGCATTGACGATGGAACGCACGAAAGGAACCATGTCCACCGGCTCAAGGTTGAGCGGAGCCGTGCTGTTTTCCATGCGCGACAGGTCGAGCATCTGCTGCACCAGACGAGCCAGGCGACGCGTCTCGGAAGCAACAGTCTCCAAGTGCTCATCGTCGGTAGGATATACGCCATCCTGCATGGCCTCGACCGTTGCGAGCATGGCCATAAGCGGAGTACGAAGTTCGTGAGCCACGTCCGAGGTCAAACGTTTCTCGTGTTTCATATCCTTCTCGAGCGAAGTGGCCATCTCATCGAACGTCTCGCCCAGTTGATCGATCTCGTCATCGCCGCGCAAGCCCGTACGAGCAGACAGATCGCCATCGCGAATTTGCTTGGCCGTGCTGGTAATACGATGAATCGGCTTGGTGAGCATGCGCGACACGAGCGATCCGATAACGACCGAAATGCAGATTGCAACAACCGCGGCGAGGGCCATGGCGTTAAAGGTCTTCTCCCTAAATGCAGAATCCGCCTTGGTGAGCAAGGCATCGGAGCCGATGGCCCATAGCTTTACCTGTCCGACATGCTCGCCCGAAGACGTTATGATTTCGACGTTGGCAACGCTATCGGAGTCGGTTGGAGCAGACGAGACCGGGCTATGCGATGCTTTTTTACCGCTCGAGCTGCTCGACGCCGATTCGCTCTCGCGCACATCGGCGGTCGCGCTTGCCGAAGGCCATGAGTCGTCATAGACGACAACGCCCTTCTTGTTGACGACCTGCATACTCAGGTCGTCGGATACCAAACTCGATGTCGCGACCGTGCGCAGCTCGCCCGCAGTCCAGTTGCCGTTTTCCTCATACGACGTCGCAAGCTTTTCGGCTGCGGAATTGGCGATCTCGACGATATTGGAGCGCGTGTAATCCGAAAAGACCGTGCCCCACACAACAGAGACCACGCCCACCAGCACCAATACCGTCATGAGCGATGTCAGAGCAAAAGCAAGTGCCATGCGCGAGGGATAGCTCATCGTTGGCCGTGAATCGGAACGAGGCGTGTTCCAACTAGCCTTGGAACCCGCCTCGCTCTCCTGCTTGTGCTTTTGTCCGATTTCAAAGCGCGCAGGTGTCATATGTGATTTCCTTTATTTCTCGTCCGACTTATCGGTCTTGGTCGGAGCCTCGAAGCGGTAGCCGACACCGTGAACGGTGTAGAGCCACTTGGGCTTCTTGGGGTCGTCGCCCAGCTTGGCGCGAAGGTTCTTCACGTGGCTGTCGATGGTGCGCTCATAGCCCTCAAAGTCGTAGCCGAGAACCTTCTCAACCAGCTCCATACGGTTGTAGACACGACCGGGATGACGAGCAAGCGTGGTGAGCAGCTTAAACTCAGAAGCGGTCAGGTCCACTTCCTTGTTCTCGACTAAGATCTTGTGGCCCGAGATATCGATGACCAGATCGCCGAAGTCGAGTACCTCGACGGCGGGCTCGTCGGCCTGATGGGCACGGCGGAACAGAGCGCGAACGCGGGCGACGAGCTCGCGCGGCGAGAACGGCTTGATCAGATAGTCGTCGGCGCCGAGCTCAAGACCGATAATACGATCCTCGATCTCACCCTTGGCGGTAAGCATGATAATGGGCACATCCGAGGTATCGCGGATAGTGCGGCAAACGCGCTCACCGGGGATCTTGGGGAGCATAAGATCGAGCACAACCAGGTCGAACTGGTGCTTCTCGAACTCCTCGATCGCGGACTGGCCGTCGCCGACGCCCACAACCCAGTAGCCTTCGCGCTCGAGATAGGCAGCGACGGCGTCACGGATTGCCTTCTCATCCTCGACCAGCAGAATCTTTTTTGCATCTGAAGCCATAACACGGCCCCCCTGTCTCAATTAGCTAAGAACAAGCCCATTTTAACGCACCTGAGCCCGCCGGATGCCGCTATGACGCGGCAGCTCGGCGGGCGGTACTCACAATTACAACGCGTTTATTCCCCTGTTGGCGCCTTTTTAACCCCTCTAAGCTTAAAGAGAGAATAGGCGTGCAGTGACCGTCTCTGGTATACCCTGGCTGTTGCGCACCGTGGCGTACGTAAGGAATGAGTCCGATTTTCCCGCCGTAGCTGGATAATCGCCATACTCCAAAGCGCGGTCGGGCGACAGCAGCGAGCCATAGGTCTTGGCGGAGGTGTCGATCAGGAAATGCGATGCCTGCACCTTAACAAGGTATTTATTCTTCTTGCCAGCCGCACATGCGAGCGGCTCGCGTGACAGGAAGAGGTACGGCCCTCCCTCATTACCGATATACGTGCCCATGTTGCCCAAGCTGCCCACGCCACTATAGGTCGCCTCGATAGAAAACACGAAGGTATCGCCCATATATACGGCCTCGAAAGGCGAGACTGACGAGGGAAGGACTAGCTGGGCACGTTTGGTGTTGTTGCCATCGGTCAGATCGATTGCCGTTATGCCGTAGTAGACGCCCTCGTCGTTGCGGACACGCGGCGAGATGGTCAAAATGCCGTCGCTCACGCGCGGGGCCGACGCAAAGCGGCCCGTCGATTTCCAAATTGTCTCGGCCTTGGATTCATCAAGCGAGCGACGATAGCAAAACGAATCACTACTCGTTTTATTGCCGCCTGCCGAAGGCATTTTATACCAGATGGCTGATGACCCGAACGCCGTAAACAGTGGCGGATCGTAGTCCTTGCCACCTCGATCGAGCTCAACCACGTCGCCAGAGAGCGAAGCGCCCGACAGATTTTGAGCGTAGAGCTTCCACGATGAACTGGCAAAGTTCATCTCAACCCACGCAAACACGCCGTCGCCGGCACGGACATCGTAAAAAGCATATCCCGTGCCCTCGATAGGATTCTCAATTAATGTGGTAAGCGAGCCATCGCCCAGGTTGAGCACACCGAGTGTGTTGGCGTGCAGTGCCGATGCGGGCGCCATCATTGCCGCAGCATAGTCACCATCGCAGTAGTACAGCAACGTGCCCAGCGGCAGCGTCCACGATGCCGCCGGCTCAAGATCGATGTCAACTGCCTCGTACTCATCAGTGATCGAGACAATCTTCGAATCGTCCTTGATAACCTGCGGCTCGCCAGCGGCATCATCACTGGTGCCTGTTTTTTTCGAACATCCGGCAAGCACCGTGGCAGCGCCCGCGGCAGCTCCACCGAGCACAAAGCCGCGACGCGATATTCCGTTCTTGATGTGGTCGGCGATACCCATTAGGCGATCTCGGCGCGAGCGGCCTCGATAGCGCGCGTAAGCTGATCGGCGCAAGAGGTCTTCTTCATGCCGCAGGTATTGCCGGCAAGAACCTCGATCACACGGTCAGCAGGAGCGCCCTCGACCAGTTTGGAGATGGCCTTGAGGTTGCCATCGCAGCCGCCGGTAAACTCAACGCCCAGCACCTTGCTGCCGTCATCGGAAAGGTCAAGGTGAATATTGCGAGAGCATACACCCTGCGGCTTGTAATCAAACGAAATCATGCGATCCCCTCTCAGAATGTTATTCGAGACGACTATTATCCCCGTCTTTCCCTAAATGCAACGAGGCGCTTTGCCGGCAACACACATTACCAGCAAAGCGCCCTAAAAAGCTAACGTTATGCCCGAACCTACTCGAAGCTCAGCTGCTCCAGACGATCAAAGACCGTGTCGATACGGGTGAGGAAGTCCCACGGATCAAAGATCTCGTCGAGCTTCTCCTGACTGACGGTGCAGCGCGGGTCGGCCTCGAGACGCTCCTTAAAGGTGGGGCCGGAGACACAATCCTGCACCTCGCGCCAGGTTGCCATGGCGTTCTCCTGCACAATGGCGTACGCGTCCTCGCGGGTGATGCCCGTGTCGACGAGGGCCAGCAGCACCTTGGAGGAGAAGATGAGGCCGCGGGTCTTATTGAGGTTGGCCATCATGCGGGCAGGGTACAGCTGCAGGCCGTCGATAACGCGGATGAGGCACTGGAACATGTGGTCGAGGGCGATGAAGCTGTCGGCCTGGGCGACACGCTCGGCAGAGGAGTGCGAAATGTCACGCTCGTGCCACAGGGCGACGTTATCGAAGGCAACCTGGGCGTTGGACTTCACGACGCGCGACAGACCGCAGACCTTCTCCATGGTGATCGGGTTGCGCTTGTGCGGCATGGCGGAGCTGCCCTTTTGACCCTTGCGGAACGGCTCCTCGGCCTCGAGGGTATCGGTCTTCTGCAGATTGCGAACCTCGGTAGCGATGCGCTCGCAGGTGGCCGCGGTGGTGGCGAGAACGCCGGCGAGATAGGCGTGATGGTCGCGGCTGATAACCTGCGTGGACAGCGGGTCGTGAACCAGACCCAGGTGCTCGCAGACATACTCCTCGACAAACGGTTCGATGGAGCTGTACGTGCCAACAGCGCCCGAGATGGCACCGAAGGCAACATTCTTGCGGGCGTCCTCAAGACGATCCAGATCGCGCTTGAGTTCCCAGGCCCAAGAGCCGAACTTCATGCCGAAGGTCATCGGCTCGGCGTGGATGCCATGAGTGCGGCCGGCACAGAGCGTGTTGCGCTCCTCAAAGGCGCGACGCTTGCAAATCTCGCCGAGCTTCTTGACGTCCTCGATGATCAGGTCGCAGGCCTGGGTGAGCTGGTAGCACAGAGCCGTGTCGCCCAGATCGGAGCTGGTCATGCCATAGTGAACCCAGCGGCTGGGCTTGGGGTCGCCCTCGGGAACATCGGCGTCGATGTACTCCTTCATGTTGGTCAGGAAGGCGATGACGTCGTGGCGCGTGACCTCCTCGATCTCGTCGACCTTTGCCTTCTCAAAGTTGGCATGGTCGCGGATCCACTGGGCTTCGTCTTTAGAAATGCCGATCTTGCCGAGCTCCGCCTGGGCCTCACAGGCCAGGACCTCGATCTCCTGCCAAATGGCGTACTTGTTCTCGAGGGAGAAGATGTGTCCCATCTCCGGGCGGGTATAGCGATCGATCATAGCGGCTCCTTTTTGGTTATTGGCACGTTGGTCGTAACCCAACCATTGTACCGTGCGCAGGTGCAAGTATGGGCAGCAGGCATTAACCTAACATTTTGGAATTGGAGCGGGCAACGGGACGTCCGCGTATTTGCTTCGCAAATCCGCACCGGCTGCGGTCGATCTCCTCGGATTCACGGAGACGATGGGGAAGACTTTGTTGAATTGGCCGCCCCAAAGTCTCCCGCGCTCGATGGAGCGGGCAACGGGACGTCCGCGTATTTGCTTCGCAAATCCGCACCGGCTTCAGGCGCCTGCCGGCGCCTTCGCCTGCTCGCTACAAACGCTTCGCGTTTGTTTTACGCTCGCACCCTGGCGGGTTCGAGTCCCGGCGCTTTATTGAAAAAAGCACGGCACCGGAACGGTGTCGTGCTTTTACTTTTTCTGGAGCGGGCAACGGGACTCGAACCCGCGAGTGTCAGCTTGGGAAGCTGATGCCTTACCACTTGGCGATGCCCGCTTGTGTGTTGGCTAGTATAACGCGGTTGTCTTGTTCGATACAAGGGTGGCGATGCTTGTTTTAGCTGTGGAGATTCGTTTGAAAATCGCATCAATTGTGGAGACGAGGACCTTTGGCCTCCTGTTCTCCTTATCTTCTACCTGCGCTTTTGCCTGATTGTTGTATTTGAGCTCAATTTGTCAGGAATTGGGCAAGCTTTTGGTCAGGCTCCGGTACTTACCCGCATGAACCTCGGGGGTAGCCTCATCCTACGCGTCGCAACCTCCCCATGCGGCGCACGAGGGATAAGGAGCAGCCATGTCCAACGCACCCACGCACTCTGTCCACAGCGCAATCGCAACAGGTCCGCTGCTCCTGCTCCTCTTCCTGCTTTTCGGCTGTCTGGCACCGGGAGCCGCATTTGCCGTCGATGGCTACGACCAGCTCGGCTTCCGCACTATTAGCGATGATTGTGGGCCCTTCTTCATCGGCAAGTATGAAGCTCAAGACGCCTCGATTGCCTACTGCATGAACCAGGAGCGCCCCGGCCCCACCAAGCCGGGCGGCCCATGGCTCAACTTTGATCAAGGCTGGGTGTGGCTCGACGACGAGTTCGCGGCAATCGTTTGTCACGGATATCCTACCGCCACGTCGTTTGGCGGTTACCATCTTTCACCCGATCGCGCCCGCGCCGCCACCCAGCTTGCCGTATGGATGCTCAACGGCACTACCCATGTCGACGGCACCTACTCCTACACAACCGCTCAGGGCAAAACCAAGAGCGGGCACTTTACCGCCGACAATGAAGTCGTGGCGGCTGCGCGGTGGCTCCACGACAGCGCAAAATCAGGAAGCATCAAAGCCGCTCCGCACCGCGCGCGGCGCTATATAGGAACCGTATCGGGCGGCAGCAAACGTCAAGACATGCTCTATGTACTGCCGGCGGTCTCTGTTTCCTTCCAAAAGCAGTCTGCAAACGCTGCCATTACCAGCGGAAACAATACTTATCAGTTTGACGGGGCAACATTCGATGTTTTTGAGAGCGCCAGCGACGCACGTGTCGGCACCATTCAGATGGACGGCAACGGTCGAGCACAGGCAACACTTCTGCCCAATACGGCATACTACCTAGTTGAAACGAAGGCGCCGGCCGGCTATGTCCCCCGCCCCGATCGCATCGCCTTTACCACGGGGAATGACGGCGGGCAGGTCGCCATCGATGAACAACCCGGCGCCATCACCCTGCATGTCGTAAAACTCGATGCCGCGACGAATGCCGGCCCCCAGGTGGGATCTTCACTCGCGGGAGCAGAGTTCACGTGTGTGTCGCAATCAACCCCTGGATGGGCGCAAATCCTCACGACCGACGAAAGCGGTCGGGCCACCCTCGCCGATGTCCCCTTAGGAACCTTTACCATCTACGAATCAAAAACCCCCGAGGGCTACCTGCCATCCAACGACAGCTGGTCCTATACCGTTAGAGCCGACCAGCTCGGTGATTCAGGCGTGGTCGAGATCGAATCTCGCGTTTCCGATATCCCCATTGCATTTGACCTTGAAATTTCCAAATTCAAGGACTACGGCAATAGCGACCAATCCGGCTTGGAGCAGCCGGCGGGAGGTGTTGTCTTTGAGGTTGTGAGCAACAGCTCTCAGCAGGTTGTTGGCACACTGACCACAAACATCTATGGCTTTGCCTCCACCAAAGATCAGCCCGAAGCATGGTTTGGCGCAGGCAAGCGACCCGCCGGTGTCCACGGAGCCATCCCATACGACCGCGCCGGCTACACCGTTCGTGAGGTTCCGGAAACCGTCCCAGAGGGTTTTAAACGTGCAGGGGAATGGACCGTCGAGGCCAATCAGATTTCCAACGGCGCCGAGCTTCAATATATCGTGGACAACCACGCTCTGTCGACGCATCTCCAGATTGTAAAACGCGATGCCCAAACAGGCGCTTCTGTTCCCCTAGCCGGATTCACCTTCCAACTCCTCGACAGCAATCACAAACCTGTCTCACAAACTTGCTGGCATCCAGCACATAACGTAATGGACACCTTTACGACTGACGCGACCGGGACCGTCACACTGCCCGAATCGCTCGTGCCGGGCACCTATTATGTACGCGAAACCTCGGCCAAAGAGCCCTATCTTGTCGGCAAAGAGATCGAGGTAAACATACCCGCCGACATGAACCTAACGCCCGTTGTAATCGCCTCGTATTATGACCGCGCCGCGACCGGAAACATCAGGATCGTTAAAACCGATGTCGTAGACGGCAGCAGCCTCGCGGGCGCCATCTTTGAGATCCGTGCCTCGGGTGATATCGTGCGCTCCGACGGTAGCATTGCCGCGCTCGACGGTGAGACTGTCGCTACCGTCACAACGGATAAAACTGGAGAAGCACGCGCGGACGACCTCCCGCTGGGATCTGGCACCGCACGCTACGAGGTTGTCGAGACTCAAGCGCCGGCAGGCTTCTTACTCGACCGGACGCCCCATATCGTAGACCTCGCTTATGCCGACCAGAAAACACCCGTTGTAGAAGCACGGCTTAACGTATCCGACAATTACACCAAGGTTGGTATCTCCAAGGTCGATGCAAGCGGAGAGCAGGAAGTGAAAGGCGCACAACTCACCTTATATGGTCCCGATAAAACCGAAATAGACTCCTGGACCTCATCCGACAAGCCGCACCGCGTCGAACATCTTGCACCCGGCACCTACTCGTTGCGCGAAATGATGTCTCCGCGGACCTATGACCTTGCCGAGGAGATAACGTTTGAAATAAAGGATACGGGAGAAGTCCAATCCGTCGCGATGAAGGATGCGCCCATCGAGATCAAAGGACAGGTCGACAAGCGTCAGGAGCTTGTCCAACCTATCGGGAAGGGTCTGCTGGCCAACGGCGATGGTAAAAATCGCGCCGCAACGCAAACCAATACGGACGGTCTTTTCTCCTATACCATCGACGCTCGAAACGATTCAGCTACCTGGGTTGATGAGTTCACAATTACCGATGATCTTGAGTGTGCCGAGGACGATACGGCGAGATTCGTCTCAATCGAAACCCCCGTCGCCATCGGCGACCTCAACGGTCTGTGCAACGTGTGGTATCGCACGACGCCGTTGGACTCGACAGACGTCGATGAGCCGGCAAACGCGACGCTTGACGATGGGCACGAAAATCCTTGGCTTGAGTCCGACGAAGTAAAAGAGAGTCTGGGTGAAGATTGCCGCCTCGTCGATTACGACGGCTGGCACCTCTGGAAGGCGGATGTCTCGACCACGGAATCCGCCACACTCGAGGCGAAAGAACTCGACCTTGCATCCAATACCGTCGTAACGGGCATTCGCATTGAATACGGTGCGGTAGCCGCCGACTTTACGACTCGAAGCGATACGGATTCTTGGACCCGCGATGATCTCAAAGATGAGCACGACGACCTTGACGATGCCAAAGCAATCCTTGGCACAGATGCTCGGGGCGCAGTCGTGCACATGCAGGCAACGTCGGCTTACACACCTCAAACTGCACTCACCAACAGCGCACGCGTCGATCTTTGCCGCAACGGCGGCGGCGATAAACTTGAGTCACATGACGAGGACCGTGTCATTCAACGCTGTACCCTACCGCAGGACCTACCGGCAACAGGATCAGCTCCCATCGCCGCTTGCATCACCGCGCTCCTGACCTCGGGTGCCGCAGCCCTATGGTTCGCTCGCCTTAGGTCAATCCCAAAGAAGCGCTAGCGCGAGAAAAAGGCGGGGGAGCCAGTCCCCCGGCTCGCCCGCTTTCAATCATCTAAATCGCCGTATCTACTCTGCAGACGAAGATCCACCATCAACGATTGCCTGCTCGGACTCAGGAATCCCATCGGCGCCCGTGCTCTGTTCTTGCTCCACCTCTTCGCTGATTGCGGAGGCGGGGGTCGAGCCCTTCGCGCCCACGATGTAGGCAGCTCCAAACCCTAACGCAATGGCAATCAAGGTCAAAATCACGTAGACAGGCCAATGGCGCTTAATATACGAAAACACGTTGACTCCTTAGAGCTCCGTCTACGAACGGCGGATAACCTCGGTCACGACCTCGGATACCGTGGCAATGTTCGTCGGGTTGACATTGTGGGGCAGGTCGTCCTCGGTACGAGCACAAGCCAGGCGCGTGCCGTCCACGCCGGCGATGGTGAGGGCTCGGCGGCTCGCCTCGAGCGCGGCATAGGCATCGGTCTTGGCATAGGGCATCTCGAGCGCGCCACAATCGACATGGAACGACTTGCACACCTTGCTGACCAGGTTCATGATGCGGCGATCGCCCTTGAGCAGCTGCTGTTCGCCCTCAACCGTCACCACCGAAAGCCTACCGGCGCCGACGGATTCAAGATTGATGAAGAATACGCCGCGGAGCTTATCGCGATGCGAAGCCAAGAAGGCCTTCATACCGGCGCCATCACAATCCGAGGCGCCCGTTGCCACAAACCAGATATCGTGACCGAGCAGCTCATCGTCACCCATAGAGGCAACAGCCGAGAGCATATCTTCGGAAGAAGCGCCGTCGGAAGACGTAGCGCCGCCCTTCCAGCCATCGTTATCGTCCTCGAAATTATCCCACGAACCGATGCCGCGACCGGACTTCTTGGCATCGTAATCGTCTTCGACGCCCAGCCAGTCACTCATGCTGTCCTGTTCGTTTTTCTTTTTACGACCGAACAGGCCGCCCAGGCCGCGCTTGCGAGACTTGGGTGCCGCCGGGGCGGGAGCCGAAATGGTCTCGATCGGCTGTGCGCCCGACGCAACGGGCCTAGGAGGCGCAACGGGTGCCGATGTGGGTTCGGGACCCTGAGCGGTAGCAAAGGGGTCGTTGACCTGTGCGGAGGGGTCGGGAAGGTCGAACAGCGACGTGCGAGACGCAACGTTTGCCTGCTTCATCGACGGCAGCGACGGATCGGGGACCGAAGCTAGCGGAGACGAGGAAGGTGCAGGCGACGGAGCCGACGCCGGATCGGGAACATTCATCTGCGGGCGTGGTGATGCCTGGGAGGAAATCTGGGCCATAAGGGAATCGACTGTTTCGTCCTGGGTGGGAGCAACATCGGCAACCGTGGCACCGGAACCACTCGGGGTCGGCATGGTGAAAATCTGCGTGGAGTAAGGCCTCGACTCATCTGTCTCGGAAGCTTCGGAAACCGCAGGCACTTCCTCCTGCTCGACCTCGGTCGAATCATCTTGCTCGGCTGCCGCGTATTGCTCTTCGTCAGAGTTGGCCTCGACGGGCTCGTCCTCGGCGACATCTTGGATTTCAGCAGCATCAATAGGCTCGTCATCGTCTGCCGCGTCGCCCTGCTCATCGGAAACAGGAAGGGGCTCGGCAATCGCGGTGCCTTGCTTTTCAAACGTTATCGTAGAATCGAACTGCGCGGCATCAAACGACATGGTGCTATCGACGTGCTGCTGAGCCTCGAAAGACGTCGTCGCCTCAACAACATCCGCGGACGCCGGTTGCTGGGACTCAAAGGACGTCGTAGCTTCGGCAGCGTCGACGGGCACGGACTGCATAGCCTCGTTCTGCTCGAACTCCTGTGCTGCGCGCTCGCGTGCCGCCTCGGCCGCCTGCTGCTGAGCGATAGCCTCCTGCTCGGCAGCCTCGCGTGCGGCAGCGCGCTTCTCCTCGAAATCGTCGACAAATTTCTTGCCCTTTGCAAGCGCACCCTTAAAGAAGTTGGAAGCGCTGGCGCCAATCGAAGAGAACGCGGATGCAATATCGGCATGGGGCGTTGCCGCGGGAATCTCGGCCGAGAAATCAGTATCGCTCTCGTAAGACACGCGCCTCGGCTGTTCAGCGTAATCGTCGTCAGACTCGTCCGCAACGTCTTGCGCCGGCGCGGCGGGAGCCAAAATGTCCAGTCCTGCCGCGGGATCGATCGCGGACACCGCCTCGGACTCGGCAACGGCAGCGGTAACCGCGGCAGACTCATCATCCACGGTCACGACGGGGGCAGGCTCGGGCTCAAACGTCGGCTCCTCGCCCTCCTCGTAATCGAGCGTGCAGGACTCGGGAAGCATTCCGAGCGCACGGATGGCATCCGAACCAAAGCGGATGTTGCCGGCGGCATTGCGATAGAGCTTGGGCTCGGGCTCGGCCGCGACAGGCTCCTCCGCCGGCTCGGCAGCGGGAACCTCGTCATTGAACTCTTCGGCCTGGACAGCCTGATTCTGATCCTCGGGCACAATGGCGCCAATCAGCGTCTCGTCGGCAGACGCACCCTCAAAGCCCTCGATCTGCTCGTCGAAAGCCTCACCCTGTTCGGGCTCGGCCTGAGCGTCGGGAGCAATCGGCTGACCGAACTCGTCCTCGGCGTAGGTAGGCTCTTCATACTCGATGGTGTTGCCGTAGTCGTTTTGCTGCTGGGCCGCGGCATACTCCGCCGCTGCGCGCGCCATTTCCTCGGCACGACGCTTCTGCTCCCCAAAATAGGTATCGAACGGAACATCGTTGGGAAACTCGTTTTCGCCCTGGAAAGGAGCAACGTTGTCCATAACACCGAGCATAGCGGCGACAGAAGACTTGTTGCACACCGCGCCGGACGTATAGGGAAGAATGTAGCGGTTAGAGATGATGTTTGCCGCGTTGGCGAGCGCAACGAGGGAAGCGAGGATCGCGACAATCCACAGCAGAACCTTGAGCGCGCCGGGAAGCGGCAGGATACGCAGGATGGCAACAGCCGCGGGCGCGATCGTGGCAACAGGCAGGAGCTTGGCGATGAGCGCGCGATACGGAGCGTAGGGCTCGCGAGCAAGGAGCTCGGCACGGGGGGAATCATAGTGCGCCACCACGACGACCGGGCGGTTGCGCGGAGACGCAAGCGGGCCCGAGGCCTTGTGATAGGCGATGACATTTTGGCTCACACCGGTCTTTCCCAGGCGCGAAACCACGGGATGCCCCGTGCGCTCGAGCACGTAGAGCACGGCACCGACAATGGCCAGCAAGGTGCCGACCAAGCCGATACCGCCGCCGATGCCCATCAGCAGGGCGCCGGCAAACGCCAGAATACCGGTAACGGCAAACGCCAACCTGCTGGGCGCGGGAGCATTAAATTCCTGCACCTCGGGGTCAAAGCCGTGGTTGCGGAAAATCTGAGCGATATCCTCGGCAGCCAGGCGCTCTTCTTCACTGCACGCCGGCGTAATGCCGGTGCTCTGCAGCAGGTGGTTAATATAGTTCTGGGTGTTCGCCATGTGCGCTCCACATCCATAATCCGACAAATAGGCCCAATGCATGCACATTAGAACCGTATATAGTCGAAAGTATACCCCGAGCGAGCGCAAACGACCGAATTCGGGCCATCTTAACGCCACGAGCGGACAAGGATATAGCCTAATCTCCATATCGGACTAAAATCATGGCATCAAACGACCTTCTCATGCGAGGATTCTATGACGGCAAGCGACGCGACCGCGACAATTAAAAAGGGGGCACCCGAGCCCGGTTTCGATAAAACGGCTCAGCGCATCCTCAACCTTTTCTTTGTACTCAACAGTTCTCCCGAACCGCTGACGACCGAGCAAATCGTCCTGGATTCCGATTTGGGATACGGCTCGGGCAATATCGACTCAGACAAGCGTAAGTTCCGCCGCGATCGCGACAAGCTGCTCGAACGCGGCATCGTTATCAGGGAGGTTCGTGCTGCCGGAGCGCAGGAAACCGAGGAGAGCGCCTGGACGATCGACCGCGAGCACACGTTTGCCGCGGGTGGTCTCATCACCGCAGACGATGCCGACATCCTGCTCAACGCCATCGACCAGACACTCGCGGCGGGCTCATCCACCTTTTCCGCGCCGCTTGCCGACATTCGCTCCAAGATTGCCTACCTTACCGGCATGTCGACGACAGGAGAGGCACCGATCCGCCGCTCTCCCGCCGTCGATGCGGTATGGAGTGCCTTTGCCGAGCGTTGCGCGCTGCGCTTTTTGTACCAAAACGGGCGCGGTGAACAACGCGAGCGGACCGTTTGCATCTACGGCATGTTCGAGCGCGAGGGTACGGCATACTTCTGCGGCCTCGACAATGCCACAGGCAATATCAGAACATTCCGCTGCGACCGCATCGTTCGCGCCTGGAGACCTTCGAAGGCCTACGCCATCCCTGCGGATTTCAACCTCAACGATTACTTATTCTTTGACTTCGATTTTGCCGACCGCCCACCCGTTTCAGCTACGTTCTCGTTCGCGCGTGAAGCGCAGGCCGATATGATCAGCGGTCTCACACGCGGGCGAGGTGAGCTCGCACACACCGATTCGGGATGGACCTGGACCGTTGACGCGCGCGACCTTGAAGCCGCAGCCTCGTTTTGCATGGCTCATGCCATGGATGGCATGAGGCCCGTCGCCCCCGATTCCCTCAAGCAGACGTGGAATCACCTCATCGAAAGGACGGTGCACGAGCATGCCCGTGCGTAAACTCACCAGCGAGCAAAGATTCTCGCGCGCCATCGACATCATGGAGGCCCTCTACGCCGCCGGCGAGAATGGCATGGCACGAGACGAGCTTTGCAGCCGCTTTGATATCACGGGGACATCTCTCGACGAGATTCTCGAGATCGTCTCGACGCTTGCGGACCGAGAATCGGGCGCACGTATTATCTGCGAACGCCGCGGCGAGTGCGTGATCCTCACCGGTGATGCGGGGCGCGTGCTACCGCTGCGGCTGAGTGCCGCCGAGGGCGCTGTGCTCAACCATGAACTTGAATCATTGGGGATCGAACCCCAAGCGGCGGCTCGAATACGGCGCGCCCTTCTTCCCAAAGAGCTCGGCTACAACCAGCGCGTCTTTGACACCGTCGCCCACGGATCGCACTGGCAGCAGCTGAGCTGCGCCATTCGGGACGGCGTTCGCTGCCGCATCTCGTATCGCTCGATGGATGACACACAAGCGCGCGAGCGTTTGGTCGACCCCTTGCACATCACAACAAACGGCGACCAAACGTATCTGATTGCCTGGGATGTCGCGGTCGACGAACAGCGTACCTATCGTATGGATAAAATCGAGGGCCTGGTCTTGACCGACGACTCCGTCGTGCGCCACGAACCGGAGCCCGCGACCCTCCATGACTCCCTCGCCCAGGCGGAGCGGAGCGCGAAACTTCTCATGCCGCGCGCCTTGGCAGAGCGCCTAGACTGGCCCGGCATCATGTCGATTGAACCCAATGGGGCGGACAGCTCGACAGCGAATGTGCGCTACGGCTCCGAGCGCTGGCTGTTAAGCCAGGTAATCGCAGCGGGCGGGGCCATCCGCATCTTGGATGACCCCGCCCTGTCAGAGCGTCTGTGCGATATGGCAAAATCCCTCGTCTGTCCGCTTTAGCGGCGCCGCTCGTGGCGTGCGCGCCACAGCTGCAGATAGTGACCGATCTGCGCCGATTCGATGCGCTGGTAGGAGCTCGTGGGCAGCGACGTTAAGAACTTCTTTCCGTAGCCCTTCGTCACTAGGCGCGGGTCGGCCAGAATCAGCACACCGCAATCGGTCGATGAGCGAATGAGGCGACCGGCTGCCTGCTTGACCTCGAGCACGGCCTCGGGCAGAGAATAGCGCACCCAAGCGCGGTCTTCGCGCAGATTGCGCTCGCATGAGAGCGGGTCTGTGGGGCTCGAGAACGGCAGCTTGGGGATGATGACGCAGCGCAGCGTCTCGCCGCTGGCGTCAAACCCTTCCCAAAAGGCCTTAAGCGCAAAGAGCGACGAGGTCGGTTCGTTGATAAAGCGATCGCGTAGACGGCGAGGGGACGAGTTGCGCTGCTGGCAGTTGAGTTCCAGACCCGCACGAGCCATCTTGGGCTCGACGCGAGCGTACAGCTCCTCCATGTCGCGCCTGTTGGTGAACAGCGTGAGCACCGATCCGCCCATGGCAAGATGGGCGTCGACCAGCACTCGCTCGAGCGCCGTAAGATAGCCTTCGCGGTCGCGCGGATCAGGAATATCCCCAGCCACGACCACGGCCATATTCGAATCGAAGTCGTAGCTCGAATCCAAGTGCAGCGACGATGATGTCGAGGCACCGATACGATCGAGTCCGACGGCGTGGTTAAAATGCTCAAAGCTCTTGGAAACCGTCATGGTCGCCGATGCAAAGATAGCCGTGTGGACCTCGGGCAGCCACTCGGTTGCCAAGGCCTCGCCAATATCGATGCGCTCCGCGGTCATCGACTCGCCGCCGGCGCGCAATCTGCGATTGACTTGCAGCGAGTACACGTAGTGCTCATCGGTACCGTCAATGATGAGTTTGAGGTTCTCGGCCAGCTCGTGTAGGCGGCGCGAGATATCACCCAGGCCGACAACAACCTCGGGCTTGTCGGCGGCAACGGCTTGCACCAGCGCGTCGACGCTCTTGTCAGCTTGTTCCAATGCATCGATGGCAGCGTAGGCCGACTGTAAGAAATCATGCCAGTCGTCAGATTCGCGCAGTTCGGGGCCAATCCATAGGTTCGCATTGTCATAGCCGCCGCGGGCACGGCGGCCAAGCTCGCGAACGCCGTCAAACACATCGGCAATCGCCATGCTCGCACGTACAACCGTCGACGTCGCCTTGGCGGTAAGACCCAGGTAAAGCGTAGAGCCCTCCGAGGTTGCCAAATCGCGGGAAACCTGGCTCAGCGCACCGGTGCTCGAGCCGCCCAGGCGCTCAAACAGAACGCGCGATTCATCCGCCGACACCACGCGCGCCCATTGACGGCGTGCCTCGCGCTCGATGGAGTGGGCCTCATCGATCACCCAGTGACGAATCGGAGGCAAGATTCTGCCCTCGGCCGCAACATTGCGGAACAACAGGGAATGGTTGGTGACCACCACATCGGCATGCGCCGCGCGACGGCGGGCGCCGTGGACCAGGCATTTATCGGGGAAAAACGGGCAGAGGCGACGGGCACACTCGCGCGAGGCCGTTGTGAAGTCGGGACGGTTGACGCTGCGCCAGCGAATGCCAAGCGAGTCGAGGTCGCCATCGGCCGACTGACACACGTACGCCATGATGACCGCGACTGCCGTAAGCGTGTCGGCGGGATCACGCTTAGTCGTAATTTCGACTTGGCCGCGGCTCATGCGCTCAAGCTTACGCAAGCATGGATAGTGGTCATAGCCCTTGAGGGCGCAAAACGATAGGCCTCCGTCCAGCTGCTCGGCAAGTTTGGGCAGCTCATGATACATGAGCTGGTCGGCAAGATTATTCGATTTAGTCGCGATACCAACCGTGATATTGTTGCGGCGCGCGGCCTCGGCAAAAGGCACCAGATAGGCCATCGATTTACCGACGCCTGTCCCCGCCTCAATCACGCGATGCGTTCCCGTAACGAGTGCGTCACGGACCTCGAGCGCCATCGCGATCTGCTCATCGCGCGGCTCATACGTGGGATACATGCGATTAACCAGGCCGCCCGGGGCATAGTCCGCCTCGATTTCCTCGCGGCTCGGCATCTTAAGGACCGGCAGCTCGTCCGCATCGACGCGATCATCGGCCCGATCGGCCTTGAGCACGTCGGCGCGGGCGGCGCTGAGAGAGAAGATGGAACCGGGGTTCTGTCCCGCCAAGAACGAGAAGATGGGACGATAGGACCAGGGCACGTCGGGGTGCATGTCGGCCAGGCGCGCCATTAAGCCCTGAGGCAAGTCGGTGAGCGCCACGAGCAGCACGCGCCACACACCACACAGGGCGTCGACATCGGCGTTGGCGCGGTGCGACACCGAGTCGCAGCCAAACAGGTCGGCCATGAAAGACAGCTTATGCGAGGCCAGGCGCGGAAGCGCGATGCGCGACAGTGCCAGCGAATCGATCCAGATGTCGCTGACGTTGACACCGCCCTTGACCGACTCGATAAACGAACGGTCGAAGGTGGCATTATGCGCAATCACCGGGCAGCCGCCGACAAAATCGGCGAGAGCGGCCACGGCCTCGACGGCCGATGGGGCATCCACCACATCGGCGTTTGTAATGCTCGTGAGTTCGGTAATCTCGGCGGGAATCAGCTGCTTGGGATGCACGAAGGTATCGAACCGATCGACAACCTCGCGGCCCGAAAGGCGGGCCGCTGATATCTCGATAAGCTCGTTGTCCTGCACCGAAAGACCCGTGGTCTCGGTATCGAGGACGATAACATCTTCCTCGATGAGACCAAACGATTGGGTTTTGGCGCGCCCGGCAAGCGTGGCATAGGAATCGATGACAAACTGCGGCGTTCCCGACGAAACAGCGTCCTCGATTAGCATGCAACGCCCGCTCGACGAAGTCCCATACGAATCAGACTGTCACACACCCGCGGGAACGTCATGTCATCGGTGTGGCGAATCTCATCCGGATACAGCGATGTATCGGTCATGCCGGGAATCGTGTTGGTCTCGAGGATGACGGGGCCATCCTCGCTCACGATAAAGTCGCTGCGCGAGATACCCAGGCAGCCGAGTGCCTTATGGGCAGCACAGGCGAGCTCCTGAGCACGAGCGTAGTTCTCGGGTGAAATCTGCGCCGGAATGCGATGGATGTCCGTAGGGTCGACATACTTCACGTCCAGATCGTAGAACTCGCAGTCCTCGGGCTTACGGATTTCAACAATCGGCAGGGCGCGCACGTCATCCTCGCCGTATACGCCGACGGTGATCTCGGTACCCTCGATGCACTTCTCGACCAGCACTTTGTCGCCGTACTCAAACGCCTTGGCGATTGCCGCGGGCAGCTCGGAGGGCTCATGGACCAGGGAAATGCCATAGCTGGAACCGTTTACGGCCGGCTTCACAAAGCAGCGCTCGCCACAAACCTCGACGATATGATCGATATCGACTTCATCGCCCGCCTCGAGCGCGAGGCCGGGGGCAATGGGAATGCCCGCCTTGGCGTACAGGAGCTTCGAGACCTCCTTGTCGGCACCGCAAGCGCTGGCAAGCACGCCCGAGGCCGTGTAGGGGATACCCAGGGTCTCCATGGCACCCTGCATGGCACCATCTTCACCGCCGGCACCGTGCATGGCAATAAACGCCACGTCGAAACCACCGGTCGCCATGGTTACCATAAAGTCATCGGCAGCCGTGTCGAGCAGCTCCACCGAAGTGTAGCCGGCTTCCTTCAGTGCCACCACGACGTTCTTTCCCGAATTGAGCGAGATCTCGCGCTCGGCGGAACGACCGCCCGCCAAGACCGCTACGTGCATGTTCTCTAGGCTTTTACCCGGCATGGGCAGACTCCTCCTCTATAATTTCTGCAGCTGATACCATATTGTAGCGATACCCTCTACGTTTCCCCAAAATCGAAAGGCTTCCATGAATCCCAGGACTAAATCTCAGGACATTCGCGACTTGAGCCAAAACGATATTCGCGAGCTTGTGGCCGAACTTGGCCAGCCCGCCTTCCGCGCAAAGCAGCTCATCGAATGGGTCTTTGAGAAGAACGTTTGTTCGTTTGACGATATGACCAACCTTCCCAAGGCTTTCCGTGAGCAGCTTAAAGAGGCTTTTGCCTTTGATACGCCGACTGAACTCACCAAGCAGGTTTCCAAAGATGGCTCGCGCAAGTATCTGCTCGAGTACCACGATGGCATTTCCGTCGAGACTGTCGGCATGCCCCGTCGTAACAAACTTTCCGTCTGCGTTTCAACCCAGGCAGGCTGCGGCATGGGCTGCGCCTTTTGCGCTACCGGTCTCAACGGCCTCAAGCGCTCTCTGACCGCTCAAGAGATCGTCGACCAGGTGCTTCATGTATCCAACGACTTTGGCGAGCGTGCCACAAGCGTTGTCTTCATGGGCCAGGGCGAGCCGTTTGCCAACTACGACGAGGTTCTCAAGGCATTGCGTATCCTCAACGACCCCGATGGTATCGGTATCGGCGCTCGTCACCTCACCGTCTCTACCAGCGGCGTTATTCCCGGTATTCGCAAATTTGCCGATATCCCCGAGCAGTTCACTCTTGCCGTTTCCCTGCATTCCGCCATCCAGTCGACGCGCAATAAGCTCATGCCCGGTGTTAAGAAATACACGCTGCTTCGCCTTCACGAAGCGCTTCAGCTCTACACCGAGAAGACTGGCCGCCGCCCGACCTATGAGTATGCCATGATCGAAGGCGTCAACGATACGAATCCCGAGATGCAGGCACTCTGCGACTTCTGCGAGGGAACGCTGTGCCACGTTAACCTGATTCAACTTAACGACATCGAGGGCAGCCCGCTCAAGCCGTCGCCGATTCATAAGGTTGAGGATCTTCAGCGTCGTCTTGAGTCCCGTGGCATCGAGACCACGATTCGTAACTCCCGTGGTAACGATATTGACGCCGCTTGCGGACAGCTGAAACAGCGCTTCAAAGTTCAAAAGAGCGCATAGGGGAGTCGCACTCCAAAACGTTTCATGTGAAACATCGGACGGCCCCTGTTGCAGGATATGCAACAGGGGCCGTTTCATTTATTGACCTCAATTTTGGACCGCTGCTAGCTTCCCCATTGTTTACGGACAAAATAAGCAGCCCTTGTCTCATGAATCAGACAAGGGCCGCTCAAAATATGCAGGGTAATTGTTAGGTACCTAATAGCCTACATTTTCCCATTGGTTGCTAACCCAACCTTGATTAATCTTAGGATTTTTTGTTACCTGAGCAGTGCGCATGGCAACATCTTCTGTCATAACATCCATTTTCTTCTTGGAAGTATCGACAATATCTTGCGCACCACGAAGCAAACGACCTCGAAGTTCATCGTCTGTCGCGATCTTATAACCAGCAAAGGCACCGGCCGCGACAGTCGTCACCAATGCAATCGCAGTTAAAATCTTATTCCTCATCTTGGCCTCCTTGATCAAACTGAATCATTTCACCAAGAATACGAGAGAGCTCTTCCTCGTCTTTAAACTCAATCTCAATCTTATTCTTTCCACGCGAGCTTTTCACGCGCACGTTGGTATTAAATACCTGACGAAGTACACGCGCAGCCTTTTTAAAAGACTGAGGCGTTGCAGGCCGCGGCGTCTTAGGTGTCTCTCCGGCAGAAAACAATGGAGCAAGATTTTCTGTCGCTCTTACAGAAAGGCCCTCCGCAACAACCTTCTCTGCAAGTCGAATTCGAGCATCCTCATAGGGAACTGCAAGAATCGCACGTGCGTGACCAGCAGTAAGTTTACCCTCAAAAATCATCTGCTGAACTACTTCGGGGAGATCGAGAAGGCGCAGCGAATTTGTAATTGCAGAGCGTGATTTGCTTACTGCCTTCGACAATGCCTCCTGGGTCATACCGCTGGCATCAATGAGCTGGCGATAGCCCTTAGCCTCTTCGACGGGATTCAGATCAGAACGCTGAAGGTTTTCGATAAGAGCAAGAGCCAGCATCTCTTCATCATTAACATCTTTAATGATGACAGGCAGCTCCTCAAGACCAGCAAGCTTTGACGCCTGGTAACGACGCTCACCAGCGATGATCTCATAGCCGTTTCCATGCTTGCGAACCAAAAGCGGCTGCAAAACGCCATGTTCTTGGATTGACTCGCTCAACTCGCGAAGTTCAGTTTCATTAAAGTGAATTCGCGGTTGATTAGGGTTGGGAACGATATCCTCAACCGGTAGTTTTGTTTCAGATGCTGTATTTGAAGCAGATGCAGCAGAACCACCGGTCTCATACTCAGCCTCTGAGACCAAAGCATTGAGTCCGCGTCCCAATCCACCGCGTTTCTTTGCACTAGGCACGCTTGATCACCTCTTTTGCAAGGTTCATATACGCTTTTGCACCCTTATTTTGAGGTGCATAGGTAATTACCGGTTCTCCAAAAGACGGAGCTTCAGAGATTTTAACAGTACGGGGAATCAGCGTCTTAAACGCCTTATCACCAAAGTACGATTGAACTTCCTCAACAACCTGATTCGACAAAGAAGTACGTGAGTCATACATGGTCATAAGCACGCCATAGGTGTCTAAGCCCTTGTTCAGACGTGATTTGACCATCTTCATTGACTCAAGCAGCTTCGTAACGCCCTCGAGTGCGTAATACTCACACTGGATTGGAATCAAAACGCTATCTGCTGCGGTCAAGGCATTGATTGTAAGCAGGCCGAGCGAAGGAGGACAGTCAATGAAAATAAAATCGAACTCGTCCTGAATCGGCTCAAGCAAGTCTTTGAGGCGGGTTTCACGAGCAATTGCGCTTACGAGCTCAATTTCAGCACCTGCAAGCTGAATCGTAGCTGGAATTACGAATACCTTTTTGCAATTTGTATCAAGAACAAGCGATTCTGCCGGCACATCATTCAACAATGCATCATAGATGCAGTGATCAAGGTCTTCTTTTTCAATTCCAAATCCACTGGTACTGTTTCCCTGCGGATCAAAATCGACAATCAGTGTCTTACGACCCTGCTCACCCAGTGCTGCTGCAAGGTTTACAGCCGTTGTTGACTTACCGACGCCGCCTTTTTGATTGATGATTGCAATGATACGCGTGTCTTTTGCGTTCTTAGAACGCTTAACGTCGCGAAATCCCACGGTCCCTCCTGGTGTGTATTAAAGCTGTCAAACGGAGGATGTTTCACGTGAAACATTCCGATTCGATATCAACTGCCATGTTTCACGTGAAACACTGCAAGTTGTTAGTATCCATTATGTTTCACGTGAAACATCTAGGCAAGCGGATTCTTCTTTGCCATGCCATTTGCACGAGGCAATGAAACAGATGCTGGATGACTCTTCTTAAGAACAATGAACTCCCTGTGGCCCAAGCCCTCAGGCAAATCGATTGCGTCATTCAGAAGCAAAGTGAAGCCACAAATCTTAGCTGCTGACATGCCAGAAGCAAGCTCCTCATCCGAAGGATTGCCCTTGGTGATAACAAATAGCCCTCCATCCTTGAGGAACGGAGCTGCATACTCAACAAGAATCGGTAGAGGAGCCAGTGCGCGGGCAGTTACGACAGAGAACTGCTTCTTATGGCTTCGAGCATATTCTTCAAGACGATCATGGACCGCATGAGCATGTTTCAACCCAAGAGCATGAACAAAAGAATTGACGGCATCAACCTTCTTACCAACAGAGTCAATATAAGTAGCTTTACGATGCGTGGTTATGGTTAACGGAATACCAGGGAAGCCCGCACCTGTCCCCATATCGAGCAAAGCTCCCTCAGGAGCCTTATTGATATAGGGGAGCAAAACAAGTGAGTCGAGGATATGAAGTACCGCAGCATCTTCAACGTTAAGAATACGGGTGAGATTAGTTGTCTTATTTGTTTCCAGAACCAAATCCAAATGCTGAATACAATTCCTCATCTCAACATCAGATACGCTCAAGGAATACTCTTTGCAATAGGAAGTTAGACGAGTCAACATCTCGTCAGCTTGCTGATCAGTAAGTACTAACAACGAAAGCTCCTTTCTGACAAAAATCAGTGTATCGAGAACTTTTGACAAAAAAAGGGGACGTGGAAACCACGTCCCCTTAGCATAAGCTCGAGTAGATTATCGAGCAACAATCACCACATGGCGATCGGGGTCAGAACCCTCAGAATGAGTATCGACGGCGTCATTGCCACGAAGTGCAATGTGAACCAGTCGGCGCTCGTAGGCATTCATGGGCGGAAGCGAAACACTCTTATGAGTGCGGATGGCACGCTCGGCTGCAGACTGAGCCATGGAGGCAACCTTGTCCTGACGGCGGCTCTTGTATCCCTCGACGTCCACTACAACCGGATACCTAAAGCCAAGCTTGCGGCTCACTAGCAAAGAGAACATAACCTGAAGGGCATCAAGGGTGCGACCATGACGGCCAATGAGAACAGCAAGGTCGGGAGCCGTTACATCCAGAATCAGCTCACCCTCGTCGCCCTCATACTCATCGATAGGAGAGTTGGCGGCATCGAAGTGCGAAAGGATGGAACGCAGGATGGAAATCGCGACATCGGCAATGGTGTCGAGCTCCTCGTCGGTCAGCTCTTCACCGGCCTTGTAGCGCTGTGCAATCTCGGGATAATCGCCCGCGACCTGCGGGGCAACCTCCTCAAGCATATCCTCGATGATCTCTTCAGACATAACGTACTCCAAAAGTTAGGTACCTAAATAAGATTGATATCCCGCTACTTCTTCTTGTGCGGGCGCGGCTTCTTCTCGCGACGAGTGACCTCAACCTGCAGCGGCGCGTTCTTAAGGCGCTCCTCCTCATCGGCCTTCGCCTTGTCGATGACCTTCTGCGTCACAAAAATCTGCTGGATAACCTGCCAAGCAGACGAGACGTCGTAGTACAGCAGAACACCAACGGGAAGGCTCCAGCCCATCCAAAGCATCATGACCGTCATGACAACGGCCATCATACGCATGCTCTGAGCCTGCTGGCCGGTCTGGTTGCGCGACATATAGAGCTGCGGAATCAGGGTCAGGACAGCGAACAGGATCAGGCAGACCAGCGCAGGCAGCGCGACCATAAAGCCATCGGCAAAGGAGGCACTCGGCGTGGTGGTCAGGTCGGGCAGAATATTAAAGAACGAGAACGCGCCGTCGTTAAAGTAGTCCGGCAGGTTACGCAGCAGCGTAAATAGGGCGAACAGGACAGGCATCTGAATCAACAGCGGCAGACAACCAGCCATCGGGTTGAACTTGTTCTCGCTGTAGAACTTCTGCATTTCCTCGGCCTGACGCTGGGGATCGTCGGCATAGCGCTCCTGGATCTCGAGCATCTTGGGCTGCAGCACCTGCATGCGTGCCGTCGACTTAGTCGACTTGAGCATAAGCGGCGTCAGTAGCAGACGGATGATGACCACCAGGATGATGATGGACAGGCCCCAGTCGACCGCAAAGGTCTGGATGAGCTTGAGCAGCTCGAAAAGGATGTTAACGATCCAATCCCACATGTAAGTTTTCCTCCGATAGCGAGTGCCCGCTAGGGCACAGGGTCATAACCGCCGACGTGCAGGGGATTGCAGCGAGCGATGCGCCTCACGGCAAGCCAGCAGCCTCTCAAAACACCGTACTTCTCAATCGCCTGGACGGCGTATTGCGAGCACGTTGGGTAATAAATGCAGGCGTCAGGCAATAAGGGCGAAATAACCTGTTGATATATGCGAATAGGAGCGATGGCAACACGTCGCAAAACGTGATTGCTCATCGCTCCTCCCCGGCAACGCCGGCGCGTTTCATAAGCGAACGCAATGCATTGTCCATCTCCTGAGGCGAAGAAACCCTCGTCTTGGGAGTTGCGAACAAGATGATGTCATAACCCGCAACGGGAAATCCACAGCTGCGGGCGGCCTCGCGCATCACACGCTTAGAACGGTTGCGCACGACAGCACAACCGAGCCGTTTAGCACCAACGAAGGCGACCCTTCCGGAGTCGCCTTCGCCAACCGATTCACATATGGTCATTCGAATCAGAGGGTGATTAAAACGACGCCCCTGACTGAACACATGCTCGAAATCTTGCCGAGACTTAATAGTCTTCATGCGAGATGTGTGTATCGCTGCTAGACAGTGAGACGCTTGCGGCCCTTGGCGCGACGACGGGCGAGCACGGCACGACCACCCTTAGTGGCCATACGGGCACGGAAGCCATGGGTCTTGGCACGCTTACGCTTATTAGGCTGATACGTACGCTTCATCTTAAGTTCCTCCTGCTGCATTTCGAGTGTCCGCGGGGGCGCGGACGCAGATATAGACACGTGAGCTTGAAGATTGTAGGGAAATCAATGTTCAAATGTCAAGAAATCAAAGGTAAAAGGTTGCGCAGTTCACACGGTTCCCCCATAAGCCGAGCTCGATTTAACGGTGCATGGCAACTTTTCACGATATTTCATCGAGTTTTCAACAGGTCATGTTGGCAATGTTGAGAACTTTTCGTCCGTTTTCCAAAGTTTTCAACAGGTTTTGAAAAGTTGTCGAAAGATGAGAAACATTGCACGGTGAGCTACTATTTGTTCGAAACCTTTTGAAAGATTGCGAGCGGCATGTCTGACGACTTTTACACCATGGTCGATTCCGGAGACCCGGCACCCGACAACGAGCACATCACCGGCGTGCGCGAAGAGCGTGAGGAAGGCGAGCAGACGACCACGCAGGCGCCAAAAGCCATGTACGCCGCGCGCATCGCCGTCTATGACGATATGCTGTCGACACCGCGTGTGATCGTCATTGATCCGCAAGATGTCCGCACGTATTTGGAAGAGACGACCAACACCGTCTACCAGTGCATGAAAGAACAAGGTGGCCATATCTCGCTCATGGTCATCCGCGAGATTGTCGAAAACTTTATCCACGCGCACTTTGCCGAGCCCATCATCTCGATTCTGGACGGCGGAGACACCATCCGCTTTGCTGACCAAGGACCCGGCATCGACGACAAGGAGCGTGCTTTCGACTTTGGCGTTACCAGCGCAAACAGCAAGATGAAGCGCTATATCCGTGGAACCGGAGCAGGGTTTCCCATGGTGCAGGAGTATTTGGAAAACGCCGGCGGGGCCGTGTCCATCGAGGACAACATGGGCAACGGCACCGTGGTTACGGTAAGCCTGGACCCTAAACGCGTGCAGGAAATCGAACGCGCCGGCGGGCGCGGTGCTGCCGTGCGGCCCGAGACGGAGCAGCCCGCATATCCCCTGCCGGGAGCTTTTGCGCAGCAGCCCATGGCAACGCAACAGATGCAGCCCCGCGTGGGACAGATGCAGCAGCCCGGAATGCTTCCTACACAAGAGCCCCAGGCGGCGTCGATGTCGATGCCGCCAAACGTGCCACAGGCCATGCCGCTGGCGGATCAGGATACAGCAGCAATGCAGCAGGCGACGGGGGCGCCGGGTGGCCAGCAAATGGGCTATCAGCCGTACCAACAGGGATATCCATATCAGCAGATGCCGCCACTGGGGTATGGCCAGCAGTTCCCGCAGCAGTACCAGCAGGGATATCAGCAACCGTACCAGCAGATGCCGCAGCAGCAGTACAACCCCTGGGCCCAGCAGATGCCTCCGCAGCCTTACCAACAGTGGCCTCAAAGTTTTCAACAGCAAATGCCGCCGATGCAGAGTTCTCAACAACCAGCAGCTCAAATGATGTATCCTAATGCAGCAAATCAGTATGCGCAGCCACAACCGGACGTGTTCGTAAGCGATCGCGGCAACGCCGCGCTGGGCTATCTGGCGCAAAATCAAGCGTGCGGTGCAACCGATCTGGCGAGGGCGTTTGGAAACTCGGCCCCCACTTGGTCACGCACGCTCAATGACTTGGCGCAGGCCGGCTTGGTCATCAAGCATGGCCAGAAATACCATCTGACCGAACTCGGCGCCGCTCGCGTGCGAGCTCAGAGCTAAAGAACGGGAGAGATAGTGGACGAGGAAGCAAGCATCATCCTGGGGGATGCCATCGCCTTTTGCCAGCGCGACGGCCAAGATGCACGCCTCATCAACATGCTGGGGCAATCGCGCGCCATAAGCCTGACCGAAGATACGCTCACGATCGAGGCCCCCTCGCGCTTTGCCATCGCGCAGCTCAAAAAGCATCAGCCGACCATTGAGGCCTATCTGGAAGAAATCGCCTTTGCACCGATTGCGCTCGACATCGTGGCACCGCAAGGCGCAACGGCCGAATCCGGTGCCGCGACGGTGCCCGCCACGGCTCCCGCTGCTTCCCCTGCGGCGCCAGCCTCCGCAGGCGACGTGCCGGCAATCGAGCACCAGCACAGCGATGTTTCCCGTGAAACCATGGCACCGTTGCCGACCGCGGCGGCGACGTCAACGAACGCACCCGCCACGCACATGCCCATCGCTCACGACGCAGCGGCGGGCGCGGATTCGGGCATTGCAATCAAGAACACGCTCTCGGCCGATGATTTTCGTCGCATGATGAACCAGATGAAGGGCGGAGCGCCGACTAAATCCACGCAAGCTGCGACCCCCGCTTCACCCATGCCAGCACCGACCGCGCCGGCCGAACAGAATACGGATGGAGCCCCGCTCGCCGCGAACTCAAAATTTACCTTTGAGAACTTTGTCTACGGCCCCGAGAACAGCCATGCCTATCGCTCGGCACTCAAGTTTGCCGCCCTCGCGGACGAGCGGGGCACGTGCACATCACTGTTCATCTACGGCAAATCGGGCCTGGGCAAGACGCACCTGCTGCTTGCCATCAAAAACGAGCTCGCCGAGAAGTCGCCCGAGATCAAGGTCAAGTATGCCAACTCCCAGGCATATCTGGACGACCTGATGACCGAGTTCGACCGCCAAAAGAAGAGCAACGCCCCCATCATGCAGGCGTACCACGGCGTGGACGTGCTCATCATCGACGACATCCAAAACATCATCGGCAAGCGCGCGAGCGTGGACTACTTTTTCCAGCTCATGGACGAGTTCATCCGCAACAACAAGAAGGTCGTCATCGCGGCAGACCGCGCCCCCAAGGACCTGAGCATGGACGAGCGTCTGACCAGCCGCTTCAACGCCGGCATGCTCTGCCTGGTCGCAGAGCCCAGCTACGAGATGAAATACAAGATCTTGCAGCGCTATTACGAGAACACCATCGTCGCCGCTCCCGAGGCAGGCGACGACTCGCTGCTGGCGGCCTATGGGGGCGACGGCGGGCACCTGACCGACGAGCACTTTAAACACATGGCCGAGGTCTCGGGCACCAACATCCGCGAACTCGAGAGCTTTTGCGAGCGCTGCGCCGGCGAGGCGGGCGACCGCGAGCGCGAGGGCGGGGAGCTCACCTTTGACGATATCGACGCCATCGCCAGCCAGTACTTCGACACATCGGCCAAAAAGATCAACGTCCAGACGGTTCAGTCCGTCATCGAAGAGCAGTACGGCGTGACGCACGAGGAGCTCATCGGCCCGCGTCGCAACGCCAATATCGCCAAAGCACGCCATATTGCCATCTATCTGGCCATCGAGATGTGCGAGATGACGACCACGGCGGTGGGCGCCGAATTTGGCAACCGCAACCACTCGACCGTCAGCACGAGTTACAAAAAGGTCCAGAAGATGATCCAGGAAGACCGCACCGTCACCGAAGACCTCAAGTCGCTGCGCGATAAAATTACACTGCGCTCGTAGGGAAATAGAGACACCTGTTGAAAACTTGTCGAAACCACGGGCATAAGGTGTCTAAAACCCAACCCGCGGTGATGAAAAGTTTTGCGCAGGTTTTGAACGTGAAAAACCACCCCTGTTGCACACAGGTTGCTGTCGATTCTCTTTCTGGGTCTGACCTGCGTCTTTGGGAGTAATCAACAGTTTCGTCAGTGCTATTACTATTATTAAGATATTTATATCTATAGAAAGGTATTAAAAGATGAAGTTCACCGTCAGCCAGAGCTCGCTTACACAAGCCATCGGCGTCGTTATGAAGGGTGTCGCTTCGGCATCCACCCTTCCCATCCTGTCGGGCGTGCTCGTTAAGGCCCAAGACGGCATCTTGGAATTCCAGACCTCTAACTACACCATCTCGATCCGTCATCGCATCGCGGCGCATGTCGAAGAAGAGGGCGAGATGGTTATCCCCTGTAAGATGCTCTCCAATATCACCAAGACCCTCCCCGATGCCCCGGTCACCTTTGAGCTGTCCGAGCGCCAGGTGCTGATTGGTTGCGAGAAGAGCTCTTTTAGGCTGAACACGCTCGATGCCAATGACTTCCCCGAGTTTCCGGCCTATGCCATCGAGAGTGCCGTGGAGCTGCCGACCGATATCTTGTCCGAAATGGTCGGCCGCGTGTGGCGCGTCACCTCGACCGACAAGGCTCGCCCCATCCTGGGCGGCGTGCACATGAAGGTCGAGAACAACACCGTACGCCTGGTGGCGACCGATTCCTTCCGCTTGGCCGTGTGCGATACGCAGGTCGAGACCTCGACCCTCGAGGGCTCCTTTGAGCTCAACGTTCCGGCCGACGCCTTTAACGACGCGCTGAACATCATGGCCAGCCAGGCGACCATCATGATCGGGGCTACCGACACCCAGGTCGTCTTCGAGGCCGGCAACACCACCTACGTGTCGCGTCGCATCGAGGGCGTGTACCCTAACTACAAGCAGCTCATCCCCGATTCGTGCGTGACGAGCGTCAAGATCGATGTCGCCGCCTTTAACGCCGCCCTCAAGCGCGTGGCCGTTATCGCGAGCGCCAACCCCGCCGTCAAGTTCGAGATCGATGTCGAGAACGGGCAGATGGGCCTGTCCTCCATTTCCAATGACCAGGACCTTGCGCAGGAGACGATCGATGTCGAGGCCGAGGGCGAGTCGGGCACCATCGCCTTCAACTACCACTACATCTTCGGCTGCCTCAATGCCCTGTCCAAGGAGAAGGAGATCACGCTGGAGCTCAAGAGTTACTCGCAGGCGGGCATCTTTAAGTCCTACGACAAGATTAACTACCTGTACCTGGTCATGCCGGTCCGCATCTAGCGCTGCGCCATGACCATGTTCGCCCGCGATCTTTCCGTCGCGCACTACCGCAGCTTCGATAACTATCGCCTTGCCCTGGACGAGGGCGTGACGATACTTGCGGGACCCAACGCGGCGGGAAAGACCAATCTCATAGAGGCACTGCAGCTGCTGACGAGCGGCGCCTCGTTTAGGCATCCGACCGCAGCCGAGCTCGTCCATGACGGCGTGGGCTCGTGCAAGATTGAGCTGAGGCTCGAGGGCGACGGCCGCGTGCTTGATATGGGATTGAGCGCGGAGGACGGTAGGCGCTCGTTTAGCCGCAACGGCAAGAGATGCTCTGCCGCCGGTGTGCGCGGGGTTCTGCCGAGCGTGCTGTTTTGCCCCGACCATCTGGACATGGTTAAGCGAGGCGCCAGTGTGCGCCGCGCCGCCCTCGATGACTTTGGCATGCAGCTGAGCGCACGCTATGCCGATCTTGCGAGCACCTATGGGCGCTGCGTGACCCAGCGTAACGCCTTGCTCAAGGAGATTTGGTGCTGCCGCGAGATGCTCGGCGCGTGGAACGATTCGATTGCCCGCGCGGGCTCGGCCCTGCTCGTGCACCGGTTGGCCCTGCTCGACCGGCTGGCGGGCCATGTGCACACTGCCTACGGGCAAGTGGCGTCCGGTGAGGCCGCCAGCGTGACCTATGCGTCCACGCTGGGGGATTTGCCCCAGGTCGAGGATCGCGAAGAGCTGAAGGGCTGGGCGTACGAGCGCATGCTGGCTGCCCTTGATGAGCACGCCGACGAGGAAATCCGCCGCGGCGTGACGTTGGTGGGACCGCATCGCGACGAGATTGAGTTTACCGTGGCGGGTCGCTCCGCCCGTTCATTTGCCAGCCAAGGACAGCAGCGTACACTGGTGCTGTCCTGGAAGGTGGCCGAGGTTGCCGTGGCTCGCGATGTCCTGGGCACCGCCCCACTGCTGCTGTTGGACGACGTGATGAGCGAGCTCGACGGCGAGCGTCGCGGTGCTTTCCTGCGGCTGATCGGCGATGATATCCAGACGGTCATAACTACGACCAACTTGGGGTACTTTACCGATGACCTGCTTGATCGAGCCAAGGTGGTGAGCATGGGTGAGACGTGCTAATTACGAGCGCGAGAGCGAGACAGCCGCCTTCAGCGGGTTTTTGAACGCAGAGCGCCAGCGCATCCTGGCGGCTGCAACGCCTAAGCGCCGTGCGCAGATGGAGGCTGCCGAGGAGTCGCGCACGGTCTATCGCGCATGGAACGCGGTGTGCTCGGGCACGCGCGAGGGGCGGCATGTGACGGGACTGCGCTACCTGCCCGAGTCCAATGAGCTGCTGGTGTATCTCGACTCGCCCTCGTGGACGCAGGAAATGACGCTGTTGCGCGAGATCATCCGCGCACGCATGGAGCGCGCCGGTGCGCATGTGGACGGCCTGGTGTTCAAAACCACCGCGCCCGGTCACACACCGCCCGCCGCCAAGGAGTGCCTGCGCCCGGCGACGACCGAGCGACCGCCGGCCCCGCACGCCGACCTAAGTGAGGCCGAGCGTACCGAGATCGAGCGCCAAGTGGCGCCCATCGAAGACCAAAAACTGCGCGAGGCCCTCGAGAATGCCATGAGAGCCAGTGCCGAGTGGGCCAAGGGCGTGCAAAGCAAAAAAGAGCCTTAAATCGCATCTGGTGGCCTTGTAGAGCCAAATACCCTCGTTCCCGAGGGTATTTTTTTACGATAAACTAGTAAGGCTGTACACATTTTCTTGACTGAAGGAGGACGTGTGGCAAACGAAAACGATTACGATGGCGGCGAGATTAAGATTCTCGAAGGTCTCGAGGCCGTTCGTAAGCGCCCGGGCATGTATATCGGCTCGACGAGCGCCAGCGGTCTGCATCACCTGGTGTGGGAGATCGTTGACAACTCCGTCGACGAGGCCATGGCCGGTTTCTGCACCGAGATCCAGGTGACGGTCCACGCCGACAACTCCATCACGGTCGTCGACAACGGGCGCGGCATCCCCGTCGACGAGCACCCTGTTAAAAAGATCCCGACGCTCGAGGTCGTCATGACGATCTTGCACGCCGGCGGTAAGTTCGATAACTCGGCCTATAAGGTCTCGGGCGGCCTGCACGGCGTGGGCATCTCCGTCGTCAACGCACTGTCCAAGCGCGTGGTCGTTCAGGTTCGTCGCGATGGCAACACCTACGAGATGGAGTTCTCGCGCGGCAAGACCGTCAAGAAGATGGAGGTCGTGGGCACCTCGGATTCGACGGGTACCACCGTCACCTTCTGGCCCGACGACGAGATCTTCGAGACCTGCATCTACGATTTCGATACGCTGTACAACCGTCTGCAGGAGACGGCGTTCCTCAATAAGAACCTCAAAATCGTGCTGACCGACGAGCGCGAGGCGACTCCCCACGTGGAGGAGTTTTGCTACGAGGGCGGCATCGTCGACTTCGTCAAGTTTCTCAACGAGGGCAAGGACGTCCCTGAGGCCTTTAAGGAGCCCATCTACATCGAGGGCAAATCGGATCCGGACGCGCCTGTGGCCAAGATGGGCGAGGTTGAGGTTTCCCTGCAGTGGAATAGCGGCTACGGCGAGAACGTCATGTCGTTCGCCAACGACATCTACACTCCCGAGGGCGGCATGCACCTTGAGGGCTTCCGCACCGCGCTCACCCGCGTAATCAACGACTACGCGCGCAAACAGAACCTGCTCAAGGAAAAAGACGCCAACCTGACCGGCGACGATGTGCGCGAGGGCCTTTCGGCCGTTATCTCGGTCAAGCTGCCCGATCCGCAGTTTGAGGGCCAGACCAAGGCAAAGCTCGGTAGCTCCTATATGCGCGCGCTCACGCTCAAGATCGTGACCGACGGCCTCGCCGATTACTTGGAGGAGCATCCCAAGCCCGCCCGCGAGATCGTCAAGAAGGCGCAACAGGCCTGCAAGGCGCGCAACGCCGCCCGCAAGGCGCGCGAGGCGACCCGCCGCAAGAGCCTGCTCGAGACGGCGTCCCTGCCCGGTAAGCTCGCTGACTGCTCGGTGCGCGATGCCGAGCTGACCGAGCTCTTCATCGTAGAGGGCGACTCGGCAGGCGGTTCGGCCAAGGACGGCCGTCGCCGAGACATCCAGGCGATTCTGCCCCTGCGCGGCAAGATTCTGAACGTCGAACGCGTTGGTGACCATCGCGCGTTCTCGAGCGACACCATCCAGTCGCTGATTACCGCGATCGGCTGCGGTGTCACGACGAGTGCCGGCGACGGCGGCGACTTCGATATCACTAAGGCTCGCTACCACAAGATCATCATCATGACCGATGCAGACGTCGACGGTGCGCATATCCGCATCCTGCTGCTGACGTTCTTCTACAAGTACATGCGTCCGCTGATCGATGCCGGCTACGTCTATGTTGCCTGTCCGCCCATCTTTGGCATCAAGGTGCGCAACAAGATCCACTACGTGTATCCCAACGGCCGCCAGCCCGAAGACGAGATCCTGCGCGACACCATCCAGGGTCTGGGACTGAACCCCGACGATAACGACGAGGACGGCAAGGCCAAGGACGGCAAGATCACCAAAAAGCGCAAGGGCTATACCGTCCAGCGCTACAAGGGCCTGGGCGAGATGGACCCCAAGCAGCTTGCCTCGACGACGATGGACCCCAAGACCCGCATTCTGCAGCGTGTGTCGATCGAGGACGCCGTGGTGGCAGACCGCGCCGTGCGCGAGCTGATGGGTTCCGAGGTCGGCTATCGCCGCGAGTACATCGAGAAGCATGCACATGATGCACGCTTCCTTGACGCTTAAGAGGAGGTAACGTGGCAGACGATATCAACAATAACGAGGGCATGGGCGAGGCCGGCGATGCCGGCATGCCCGACGATCTGAAGCGCCTGCTTGCCCGTGCTGAGCAGGGCGAGGACGGCGATCCTGACGCCTATAACCCCGATGCCGATGATGACGAGGAAGAGGACGACGACGGTGAGCTCGAGGAGAGCTTTGGCGAAGTCGATCGTGGCGCCTCGGCCGGCGAGGATATAAACGGCGGCCAGCTCCAGATTTCGGAGTTTGGCCGCGAGATGAAGCAGTCATTTATCGAGTATTCGATGTCGGTCATCACGGCGCGCGCCCTGCCGGACGTGCGCGACGGCTTAAAGCCGGTGCACCGCCGCATCCTGTACGCGATGAACGAGAGCGGCATCTACCCCAACCGTCCGCACAAGAAGTCCGCTTGGACGGTCGGCGAAGTTATCGGTAAGTACCATCCGCACGGTGACTCCGCGGTCTACGAGGCAATGGTTCGCCTGGCGCAGTGGTTCTCCATGCGCACGCCGCTCATCGACGGCCACGGCAACTTCGGCAACATCGACGGCGACGGCGCCGCTGCCATGCGTTACACCGAGAGCCGCCTGGCAAAGCCCGCCATGGAGCTGCTGCGTGACCTGCAGAAGGATACCGTCGACTGGCAGCCCAACTACGACGAATCGCTCGCCGAGCCTCAGGCGCTGCCCGCGCGCTTCCCCAATCTGCTGGTCAACGGCAGCCAGGGTATCGCCGTCGGCATGGCCACCAACATCGCCCCGCACAACCTCACCGAGGCGATTGAGGCCACCTGCTACCTGATCGATAATCCCGACGCCACTGTCGACGAGCTCATGCAGATCATGCCCGGTCCGGACTTCCCCACCGGCGCTATCATCATGGGCAGCGCCGGCATTAAGCAGAGCTACGAGACCGGCCGCGGCTCCATTACCGTGCGCGCCAAGGCCCACGTGGAATCCACCAAGACCGGCCGCAACCGCCTGGTCTTTACCGAGATTCCCTACATGGTCAACAAGGGCACCCTGCAGGAGAAGATCGCCCAGCTCGTCAACGACAAGCGCATCGAGGGCATCTCGGACATGCGCGATGAGTCCAACCAGAAGGGCATCCGTCTGGTCATCGAGCTCAAGAAGGGCGTCATTCCGCAGGTCGTGCTCAACAACCTGTATAAGTACACCTCGCTGCAGACGACCTTCGGCGCCAACAACCTGGCGCTCGTCAACGGCGTTCCCAAATGCCTGAGCCTGCGCGAGATGCTGCAGCACTACATCGACCACCAGGTCGACGTCGTCACTCGCCGCACCCGCTTCGACCTTAAGAAGGCCCAGGCCCGCGCGCATATCCTTGAGGGCTACTTGATGGCTCTCGACCATATCGACGAGGTCATTAGCATCATTCGCTCCTCGCAGACCGATTCTGAGGCCAGCAGCCGCCTGATCGAGCGCTTTGGCTTTACGCCCGAGCAGACCACGGCCATCCTCGAGATGAAGCTGCGCCGCCTGACTGGCCTGGAGCGCGACAAGATTCAGGAAGAGCTGGACGGCCTGCGCCGCGCCATCGCCTACTACGAGGACCTGCTGGCGCACGAGGAGAAGATCCTGGGCGTCATTAAGGAAGAGATGCGCGAGATCTCCAAGAAGTTTGGCGATAAGCGCCGCACCGAGATCAGCCAGGTCGAGAAGGACCTGGACGTCGAGGACCTCATTGCCGACGAGGACATGGTCGTGACCATCACCCACACCGGCTATGTCAAGCGCATCCCGGTGGCCGCCTACCGCGCCCAGAAACGCGGCGGCAAGGGCGTGTCGGGCGTCAACCTCAAAGAGGACGATGTCATCGACGAGATGTTCATCGCGTCCACGCACGAGTACGTGCTGTTCTTCTCGAGCAAGGGCAAGGTCTATCGCCTGAAGGTGCACGAGCTGCCGGTGGGTACGCGCCAGGCGCGCGGTACCGCGATCGTCAACCTGCTGCCCTTCGAGGAGGGCGAGAAGATCGCGAGCGTCATCAGCTGCCGCGAGTTCCCTGCCGACGAGTACCTGATGTTTGCCACCAAGAGCGGCATGGTCAAGAAGACCGTGATGAGCGCATATGACCGCAGCCGTCGCGACGGCCTGATCGCTATCAACCTGCGTGACGACGACGCGCTGCTGAACGTGCGCCGCGTGCGCGAGGGCGACAAGATTATCCTGGCCACCACCGCGGGCAAGGCGATCATGTTCTCCGAGGAGCAGGTGCGCGCCACCGGCCGCGATACCAGCGGCGTTCGCGGTATCGGTATGAAGGACGGCGTGAGCGTTCTGGGCATGGAAGTCACTAACGGCAACGGCGATCTATTCGTCATCACCGAGCGCGGCTACGGCAAGCGCACGCCGGTCGCGGACTACCCGGAGCAGAATCGCGGCGGCCAGGGCGTCTACACCATCCAAATGACCGAGCGTAAGGGTAACCTCGCGGCCATGAAGACGGTGGGCCCGCAGCACGAGCTGTTCATCGTGACGGAGGGCGCGACGGTCATTCGCGTCAAGACCGATGAGATTAGCCAGACTGGCCGCGCTACCCAGGGCGTCAAGATGATGACCGTCGACGACAACGACCGCATCTGCGCCGTAGCCCGCATGACGGCCGCCAAGGAGAAGCCCGAAGGTGAAAGCGCCGAGGCCGCAGCCGACACCGAAGAGGCCCCAGTCGACCTAGGCGACGGCAACGACATGCCAGAGGATCTCCTAGACGAGTAAGAGGCCCTAGCTGGTAGAAAATATCAGACCCCATATATCGGCGGTCGGCGCACTGCGCGTCGACCGCTTTTTTGAAAACTTTGGGACTCGCGTACGCCCCGGCCGCACGGCGGCATGTGAAGTCGATCGCGAGTCAGGACTGTCCGAGCAGGCGACTTCACATGCCGCCGTGCGGCCGGGGCGAACACCCTCCAAAGATTTTCAAAAAAGTTGTTGACGCGCGCGTAACGACTCGTCTAATATATCCCTTGCGCGATGGACCTGTAGCTCAGTTGGTTAGAGCGTCCGGCTGATAACCGGGAGGTCACAAGTTCGAATCTTGTCAGGTCCACCACTTTCTTTCGCAATAAACACCCCAGCGAGAGCCGAGTCGCCGCTGGGGTGTTTATTACTGTCTCCGTGGGGGTTTAGCTCAGCTGGGAGAGCGCGGGCTTTGCAAGCCTGAGGTCAGGGGTTCGATCCCCCTAACCTCCACCATGATGGACCTGTAGCTCAGTTGGTTAGAGCGTCCGGCTGATAACCGGGAGGTCACAAGTTCGAATCTTGTCAGGTCCACCATCAAAACCGTGAAGAGCCCCGGGGCGTTGCCTCGGGGCTCTTTTCTTACCTACAGAAAGTAGTCAAAAAAGCCCCGTCCCAAATTAACTACTTTGATTTTGTGTGCTGTGCGAAAGTTTGGGTAGTATAGCTATTCAATGCGGCGGGCTGCCGCGTGTTAACCGCTACGTACCGGAGGTGTTCCATGGTTCGTGTCGACATAGAGACCATCGTCATGGCCGCCGGTCCCGTGCCATCGCTTATCGTACTTCGTGAGCGCAGCAGCAAATCGGACTCGCCCGCGCCGCTGCGTTCCCTTTCCATTCAGACTGGTTCGTTTGAAGCTGCTGCCATCAGCCGCGGCATCGATAGCGGCCGCGCCGAGCGCCCGATTACCCATGACCTGCTGCTCGATACCGTTGACGCCCTGGGTGCCAAACTCGAGCGCATCGAGATCGTTCGCGCCGAGCCGCCGGTGTTCTACGCGACGATCGTCGTACTGGTCGATGGCGAGGAGCGCAAGATCGACGCCCGCCCCAGTGACGCCATTGCCCTTGCCGTGCGCAGCAATGCCCCCATGTTTGTGGAGGACGACATCATGAATCGCCTGGGCACTGTTTCCACCCACGCCGAGGATGTCGACGACGAGCAGGAGTTCGAGAAGTTCGACGAGTTCGTCCATACGCTCTCCCCCGATGACTTCTAAATGCGGGGCGGCAGAGTTGCGGAGTGTTCGCTGATGGCCGGCGGTATATCGGCTGAAGCGGCCGCCATCGCGCGTGAAGCCCAGATGCGCTCGGAGGCTTCTGAGGCGGCTCGCATTGCCTATGTGACGCAGGCCCGCACGCTTCGCGAGCGCCGCGGCTCGTTTATCAAGATGGTTGTCGTCTCCGCCCTTGTCGCGGCAATCTGCTCGCGCCTTCGTGGTACAGTTGGTGCGCTTGGGTTTTCGATTTCAACAGGCTTGGTAATCTGGGGTGTGGTCGATGCAGTAATGCTGACCAACCAGATCAAGGTACTCGACAAGCGCGCGATGGATATGATGCGCGCCCGCGACGCTGCCGCCAAGATCGCTGCCGAGGCACAAGAACTGTAACGACGCCAGACTCGATGGGAAGGTCTAAAGATGGCACAGGATATGCAGGACGCCGGTAACGTCTCCGCCGAGCTCGACGCCATGGTGTGTGACCTGATCGGCGCGTTCTTGGACGACCTTGCCGCCGGTGAAAACCCTGGCGTGGTCGTGGCAATTGAGGACGCTGCTTCCAACCGTTATCTGGCGGCACTCGATGAGGATGGCGAAGAGGCGTGCCTCGAGGCGGCCACCAACTTTATCTCCGAGCACAAGATGGGTCTTAAGGACGAGGGCCTGGGCCGTATCGCCCGCTATGCCATCGGCTATACCGGCTGCGTCGAGATTGACGGAGGCTACCACGACGCTCTGCTCGTGAGCTTCTTTGAGACTACGCTCGAGAGCGGTTTTTCGGCATATGTGCTGTATGAGGGCATGGGCGCCGGCGATGGTTTTATGTGGAGCGACCCTGAACCTGCAGGTGAGGAAACCCCTCTCATCTAAAATCGCTAAAATAAACGAGTTTTCGGTAAAAGGCTCAATATTCCCGCTGAGCGTTGTATCGCTGGGCGGGCCGCATACGCGTGCCGTTTGTATATGGATAGAAGATAGGGGAACTACATGCGCGTAGACAATCTGAGGAACATCGCCATCATCGCCCACGTCGACCACGGCAAGACGACGATGGTCGACAAGCTCCTGCGTGCCACGGACGCCTTCCGTGCCAACCAGCAGGTCGAGGACCGCGTCCTGGATTCTAACGACCAGGAGCGCGAGCGCGGCATCACGATTCTCGCCAAGAACATCTCTATCGAGTACAAGGACGTCAAGATCAACGTCATCGACACCCCGGGCCACGCCGACTTTGGTGGCGAGGTCGAGCGCGTGCTGCGCATGGCCGACGGCGCTCTGCTGCTGGTCGACGCCTTTGAGGGCCCCATGCCCCAGACTCGCTTCGTGCTGCGTCACGCTATCGACACCGGCCTCAAGATCATGATCGTTATCAACAAGATCGATCGTCCGGGCGCCAACCCCGAGAAGGCCTACAACGACTGCCTGGACCTTATGGCCGACCTGGGTGCCACCGACGACCAGCTCGAGTTCGCCATGGAGCACGTGGTCTACGCCAGCGCCATGAACGGCTTTGCCCGTCTTGACCCCAACGACGGCAACATGGACATGTATCCGCTGCTTGATATGATCATCGACGACATGCCCGCCCCCGAGGTTGACGAGAACGCCCCGCTGGCCATGCAGTGCGTGACCATCGACCACTCCAACTTTGTCGGCCGCATCGGCATCGGTCGCGTGTATTCCGGCGCCATTCACCAGGGCGATCAGATCCTGGTTGTCAAGAACGACGGCTCCAGCGCAACTGCTACCGTCAAGCAGCTCTTTACCTTCGACTACCTGGGCCGCACCGAGTGCCAGGAAGTCGGCGCCGGCGACATTGCCGCCGTTGTCGGTATTGACCGCACCGATATCGGCGATGTCTACACCGACCCCGAGAACCCCGTTGAGCTCGAGCCCATCGAGATCGACCCGCCGACTCTGTCCATCGTCTTTGAGGCTTCGACCTCCCCGCTCGTCGGTCGCGACGGCGACATCGTGGGCGCCCGTCAGCTCAAGGAGCGCCTGTTCAACGAGGCCGAGAACAACGTGACCATGAAGATCGAGGAGCTCGAGGACAAGAGCGGCGTCGAGGTCTCGGGCCGCGGCATCCTGCACCTGTCCGTCCTGATGGAGTCCATGCGCCGCGAGGGCTTTGAGTTCCAGGTCGGCCGTCCCCGCGTTCTGTTTAAGAAGGACGAGAACGGCAACAAGATGGAGCCCGTCGAGCAGGCCGTCGTCGAGTGCCCGGACGAGTACTCGGGCAAGGTCGTTGAGGTCTTCGGTACCTCCGGCGGTATCATGACGAGCATGGATACCTCGGGCATCGTGACGCACCTTGAGTTTAAGATCCCGACGCGTGGCATCATGGGCCTTAAGAACCGCATCATGAACGTCACCCACGGCGAGGGCGTGTTCTACCACACCTTCCTGGAGTACGGTCCCTACGCCGGCGAGATCGGCAACCGTCAGAACGGTGCCATGATCTCCATGACCACCGAGAAGGCCGTTGCCTATGCCCTGGGCACGCTGCAGGAGCGCGGCCAGCTGTTTGTTGAGCCGGGCACCGAGTGCTACGAGGGCATGATCGTGGGCGAGCGCAGCAAGGCCGGCGACATGGTCGTCAACATCGCCCGTACCAAGAACCTGGGCAACCAGCGTTCCTCGACCTCCGACATCTCCGTGCAGCTGGTGCCGCCTCGCACCTTCTCTCTGGAGGAGGCGCTGGAGTACATCGCCGACGACGAGCTGGTGGAGATTACTCCCAAGAACATCCGCCTGCGCAAGCGTCTGCTCAACGCCACCGACCGTAAGAAGGCAGCCGTCCGCGCCGGCCAGGTCAACAAATAAGCGCTGGGGCTTATAACTGCCAATAAGAAAGGGCGTCGACCGCAATGGTCGGCGCCCTTTTTGGTGCAATGGGATCAGGTTGCTTTGCGCCACCACAAAGGTGCCTGGCCCTTTTGTGGTGGTTGGCGGCTAGGCGGTGGGGAGTCCTGGCGTGTTAGCCGGCTGCTGCGGCTTGAGGTGGGCGTTGCGCCAGATGATCTGGATGGCGTAGCCGAGCGTGAAGACGAAGGCTACACCGCTGACAAAGTTGCCCATAAGAGGAAGTGCCGTGAGTGCGCCCGCGACGATACCGCCCACGGCGGCCATGGCGTAGCGGTTTTGGTTGTGTCCGACCATGCGCGCGACCGCGGTGCCCGTAAATGCCGCCGAGACCAAAGCGATGCCGATGACGCCGCACATGAGGGCGGCGGCGAGCGACAGGCCTGCAATCGAGATGATGAGCAGCAGCACGGCGGGAGCGACGGCGACCGTGCCCAGAAGACCACTTACCCACAGCGGCATGGGACGCTGATGGAGCATGCCGGCAGCGCTGGCGGTTGCGCGTGGAAAGACAAGCTCAAGCAGGATGGCGACAAAGCAGGTGGAAAGCGCCGCGGCAACGATGCCGCCGATAATGTCGTTGGCCGTAGAGGTGTTCTCGTTCTCGGTCCGGTCGATCTTGAGAGCTCCGACCTGGGCGCCCTCGGCCCGCTCGGGGTCCTGTGAGACGTGGGCGTTCACCGTGCCGGTGATGCGGGCGTTTTTACCCAGGATGAGCTTGTCGGCCCAGACCTCAACATCGCCATCGACGGTGCCGTCGATGGTTACGGTGTCGCCGGCAAGCGCCGCCGATTTGGCGGAGCCGCGCAGGGCGACCGTTTCGCCTGCCGCGTAAAAACAGTTGGCGGTGCTGCCGGTGTTGAGCACGACGTGCTGGCCGGCCACCGTGACGCTGCCATCGATTGCGGTTTTGGCGATATCGATGGTGCGTGCCGCCAGACGAACGGCGCCGCCTACGGTGCAATCGCGAATCGACAGGTTCTCACCCGCCGCGATAATATCGCGGCCGATGGAGGCGTCGTCTAGGTTGAGACTTTGGCCGGCCCAGTACAGGTCGCCTTCGATACCGGACGGAGTTGAGTCAACTTCGGTTGCGAGCACGTTTCCCGCGGTGTCGGTGCCGGCGAACGACACCGTGGGAAGTGCGGTGAGCGCGAGCGCAATCAGCGCGAATAGGATGGTGATGCGGGCCTGCGCTTTGTGGCGCCGGATCGACGGTACTTGGTTGCAAGGCATAGTGAATCCTTCGTTAGATACTCGACAGGTATCTAACAGGGTACCCAACGCGCGGGCGCTCTAAAAGAATCTCTCGGTTGCATTTCGAGGGGTTGTGCTGTGCTACCTACTTTTTACGGTGCAAAAAGCGCGCGATGTCTTCCTCGGTAGGGCTTTTAATGTCAAAGCGCAGTGATAGCCAACGCAGCCCCATGGTCACCACAACGCATACGACCAGCGCGGCAACATTGCTCATGAGGCCGCTCATGACGAGGGCTACATAGCTTGCCGATCCGGCGATGGCCGCGATGGCATAGAAGTTGGTGCGTTGGAAAATGCCCGGGACCACGCCCATAAAGCCGTCGCGCAGCATGCCGCCGCCCACGGCGGTAAAGAAGCCCATCATGATACATACGGCGGGCGCAAATCCGTACACCAACGCCTTGTCCGCGCCGGTTGCTGCATAGATGCCGACCGAGATGATGTCGAGCAGGGGAATGAGTTTTTCGGGCTTATCGACGATTGCCGGGAAGATATAGATGATGGCGGCTGTGGCGATGGAGAGCGGTAGTGCCATGGGCTGGTTGAGGATGTAGACGTTGCCCACCTGCAGCGTCATGTCGCGTAAAAGACCGCCGCCCAAGCCACAGACCACGGCAAGCGCGACCGCGCCCACCAGATCGAGCTTGTGCTCGCGCGCGACCAACACGCCCGAGATTGAAGCCGCGACGACGGCGAACATTTCGAGCCAAAACGGGATGGCGACCATGGCATCTGTGGCGCGTGAGGTAACGGTCATAGCGGCGACGACGGGCAAGATGGAATCCTTTGAGTTGCAGGTTTGGACAATGCCCGTACATAGTACATGGTTGGCGGCGATTGCGACCCTATTGCTCGGCAAACGGTAGGGGTTGGGTGCGGTCATAGGTTCCAAACATGTATACCAGCCTCCAAAGATGTCGAAAAATGTCGTTTTTGGCGGATGATGTACATGTTTTGGCGCGCGCCGAGCGGGCGACGTTACTCGGAGGGCGTCTCTATGTCCTTCGTGCCCTTCCAGTTGCGGATAAGTGCCTTTCGCAGTTCGTTTTGCTTTCGCTGATACTCGGCATCCGTGCAGCGGGGCATACCGAGTGCTTCGCGGATATTGTTCATGGCACGGTGAAAAGCGAGTTGACTGGCAAATTGCGCTGAGGTGAGTGTGACAATGCGATAACCCATTTGGGCGAGCACAGCTTCGCGTTCCGCATCTGCTCCCTTACGGCCAGTCTCGTCGTGAAAGCCACCCTTATATTCGATGCCGAGCTCTCTGCGCTTATAGGTAATGAGGGCATCGATTTTGAGTGTTCGGGCTTTGGTGCAATGCCAAAGACGTTGAGGGATCTCGAGCGGTCGGTTGAGCTCGATGCCTCGAATGCCAACGCCGCCTTCGCTTGTTGGAAGTGAAAGTGCGATTGCCGATGCAGCCTCCATAGGCGAGACCGAGTGGTCGTAGACATGTCTGAGCGCGAGTCGCGCGCGTGTGGCACCGGGTTTGCCAGGGTGTTGATCGAGCAGTTCGACAATTTCGTCCTTGGAGGTGGTTGCTGGTTGCTCGGTATAAGGGTCAGAGGGATTAAGGCCCATGCGATAGTCGCCGCAAACTTCGTAGCCATACTCGAGGTATTCGATTCTATCCATCCACTCGGCGGCGAGCACGAAGGTGAAGGCTTCGTCGGTGATAAAGATGCCGGGCGTAAGCTCGTCAATATGGCCATAGGGTAGGCTTTGGCCGAGAACATGGCAAGTGACGCCGTTGGTGCGAATTCGCTCGAAAGCAAACACTACGGAGATATCGATAGTCTTGAACATATCGGGCGGAATGCCGCAGTCGGTGAGGGCCTGTCGTATGCGCGCGATGCGTTGCTGGGTGGAGAGACCTCTTGCGCCTATCTGGTAGTCGTGTTGCGCGACCGCTTGAACCCGGCCTTGCGGCGCGTGATGGACGAGCCATGCAGTTTTATGCGAAATGAGAACAGGGGTATCCATTGGGGACCTCTCGCTCTGAGTCGATACCCAACTCTTATGTCCGTTGAGGTGGGGAAATATACCGAATGCGAGTAAGCCGACTCATGCACGGCGTGTGTCATATACAAACGTGTACACCACCCTCCAAAAACGACATTTTTTGACATCTTTGGAGGGTGATGTACATGTTTGGGATGTTGGGTTGGGATTGAACGTGATGGGGGCGTGGCTGAATAGGAGGGATGTCCAAATTTTGAGCAGCGCTCAAAATTTATCCGGTCGGCTTACGCCGACCGCGCTGCGCTAAAAACGCGCCACTGGCGCGTTTTCTTTACGCTTTGCGCCCTGGCGGGTTCGAATCCCTCCTCCTCCGCCGTATTTGCTTGTAAGGGACTCTAAACAAAAAAGCCCCCGTTTTCGGGAGCTTTCTCAACCAAAATGGCGGAGGAGGAGGGATTCGAACCCTCGTGACCTTATACAGGCCAAACGGTTTTCGAGACCGCCGCATTCAACCACTCTGCCACCCCTCCGCGTGGGGTAAAAACAAAGCAGGCTCGAAGGCCTGCTTTGGAATTAACTGGCGGAGAGTCAGGGATTTGAACCCTGGAGACGCTTTTGACGCCTACACGATTTCCAATCGTGCTCCTTCGGCCACTCGGACAACTCTCCGTTAAATGCGAAAGTCAGTATACACGAGGAACCGCAAAGTGCAAACAGAAAAGTTGGCATTTTTTAAAACGCTTGGCCGCGCTTGTCGTTGCAGTGGGGTTTGAGGTGCCAAAAAACGGCTTCCGACCAGCGTGGTTGATTAACTCAATTGTTCAAAAGGGGTATTCATAAGCGACTTGGCAATGAATTTAAAAATCTTTGGGTGGCGCTGTGGACCACTGGTATGCATTTTGCGACCACAGCCTTGTGCCCGTTGACCTGTGGCTTGGCTCAGCTTGTCCCCGCGGCGTCGTATCTTGTCCACAAATCCGTCAAGCACTTGGTCAGCATTTGGTTGGAAGACGCATGAAACGTCGTGCGAGTATGGGCATATGTGGAGGTCATGAGGTTGTAGCTGCATATTCTTGCGGCCTAGGAGGTTGAAAGATATTATTACCAAGTCTTTTCCTGCTTCAGGCGCACCTTCACGACCTGAAGCCACATTTGCCCAGAGGAGGTGACAATATGAAGGCTTATGAACTGCTGTTCTTTGTTGACCCGTCGCTCGACCCCGAGACTCGTCTCGCTGTTATGAAGCGTATCGATACCACGATCGCTGAGGGCGCTGGCAAGGTCGACTCCGTTGACGACTGGGGCAAGCGCAAGCTCGCCTACGAGATCAACGACCTCACCGATGGTGACTACACCCTCATCAACTTCCACGCAGATCCTACCCAGATCGCCGAGCTTGATCGCATCCTGCGCATCACCGACGCTGTGGTCCGCCACATGATCGTCCGTCGCGACGACCAGGAGTAAGACTGTCGTTTTGGACTGGGCTTGTGCCCCAAGAGGAAGTAGTGAGTTATGAGCATCAATCGAGTGAACATCACCGGTAACCTCACCCGCGATCCCGAGCTGCGCGCCACCGCCGGCGGAACCCAGGTTCTGTCCTTTGGCGTCGCCGTCAACGATCGTCGCCGTAACGCGCAGACTGGCGAGTGGGAGGACTATCCCAACTTTGTCGACTGCACTATGTTCGGCACCCGCGCCGAGGCCGTGAGCCGTTTCCTGGCAAAGGGAAACAAGGTCGCGATCGAGGGCAAGCTGCGCTACAGCTCTTGGGAGCGCGACGGCCAGCGCCGGAGCAAGCTTGAGGTCATCGTCGATGAGATCGAGTTTATGAGCTCCCGTGGTGGCCAGGGTGGCTACGATCAGGGCGGTTATGCCCCCGCAGCTCCCGCGCCTGCAGCACGTCCTGCCGCACCGGTGGCTACGCCGCCCGCGGTCGACGTCTACGATGAGGACATCCCGTTCTAAGGGTTGTTCACCTATTTTTGAGTGAGAGGCGGCTTCGGTTCGCCGAAGTTGCCAAATGAAAGGTATTTTGACATGGCTAATGATTTTTCTGCACGTCAGCCGCGTCGTAAGTACTGCCAGTTCTGCAAGGAGAACACTGAGTTCATCGACTATAAGGACACTCAGCTTCTCCGTAAGTACATGACCGATCGTGGCAAGATCAAGCCCCGTCGCGTCACTGGCGCTTGCACGCAGCATCAGCATGACATCGCCAACGCCATCAAGCGCGCCCGCGAGATGGCTCTCCTGCCGTACACCGTCCCCGTGGTTTCCTCTCGTGGCAACCGCGACCGCGGCTAAGAAGGGAGACGCATCATGAAGGTTATTCTTCTCGATGAGATCAAGGGCAAGGGCGGCGAGGGTGACGTCGTAGAGGTCGCTCAGGGTTACGCTGAGAACTTCCTGTTCCCCAAGAAGCTCGCTGTTGCCGCCACCAAGGGCAACCTCAAGCAGCTTGACGAGCGTCGCAACAACATCGCCAAGCGCGAGGCCGTCCGTCTGGCTACCGCCAACGAGACCAAGGCTGCCTTCGAGGGCAAGACGGTCACCGTTGACGTCAAGGTCGGCGACGAGGGCATCCTCTTTGGCTCCGTTACCGCCGCTATGATCGCTGACGCCATCAAGGCTCAGCTCGGTATGGACATCGACCGCAAGCGCGTCGAGCTCGGTAAGCCCATCAAGGTTGCCGGTGCCCACACCGTTGCCATCTCGCTGTACCGCGAGATCAAGGCCGAGGTTGTCGTTCTCGTCGGCGTTACCGCCGAGGAGCTCGCTGCCGAGGCTGAGGTCGAGGAGGCCGCTGAGGTCGCCGAGGCCGAGACCGCCGAGGTCGAGACTGAGGCTGCTGCCGAGTAGCATTTGCTGCAACGCAACAATCTTGTTCTAAGAAGGGCGCTCTGGGAAACCAGGGCGCCCTTTTGTTTTTTGCGCTGAGTGAGTGTCATGGTGAACGTTGCGTCGAAGTCCTATATACAGGACCGTTCATCCGTTTGGTTCGGTGATGATTGGCGGCGCGCGGCGCGTTTTGGGACCGTGGCTGATACTATGGATGCTCGCAAGCGATATGAATGAGGATGATCATGGCATATGACGATAGGGAGACCGGGCTGACGGTCGAGGACCGCGGCTCAAAGTTGGGTCTTCCCCAAAACCAAGATGCAGAGGCCAATGTACTGGCCGCTATGCTGCTATCGCCCGAGGTGGTCGAAGAGGCCCAGGTCGAGCTGCAGCCCGATGACTTCTACCGGCCCATTCATAAGACCATCTATACCGCGATGGTCGATATGTACAACAGCCGCATTCCCATCGACTCCATCTCGCTGATCGATTACCTGCGCAGCATCAACAAGCTCGATGCCGTGGGCGGCGAGGCCTACATTTTGGAGCTGATGGGTCAGACCCTGTCGCTCGTCAACTGGCAGCACCATGCCGCCATCGTCCGTCGCGACTCGATGCTGCGCGAGCTGATCGGTGCCACCAACGAGATCAACGCGCTGGCCTATAACGCCCCTACCGACACCAAGGAGGTCGTGGAGCTGGCCGAGAGCAAGCTGCTCAAGGTCACGGCGCGCGAGGTCAAGTCGAGCTACAAGACGTTGACCGAGTTTATGGTCGAGGCCTATAACGAGGCCGAGGAAGTATGCCAGGCCGGCGGCCAGGCTGCGGGCGTGCCCACGGGTTTCCCGTCGCTCGACCGCATGCTCATGGGTTTTCGCGAAGGCCAGCTCATCATCATCGGCGCCCGTCCTGCCGTGGGTAAGACGTCGTTCGCTCTGAACCTGGCACTTAACGCTGCCGCTGCTGGTTATACCGTCGGCTTCTTCTCACTGGAGATGTCGGGCAAGGAAATTGCCCAGCGTCTGATTTGCGCCTACGCCATGATCTCGATCAGTGACTTCCGCATGGGCCGCATTAGCCCCGAGCAGTGGGCCAATATCAACGAGGCCACGCAGACCTTGTCCAAGCTCGATATTCTGATTGACGATACGCCCGGCACCACAGTGACTGAGATTCGCGCCAAGAGCCGCCGCATGCTCCATAACAAGGAAAAGGCAATCATCATTTTGGACTACCTGCAGCTGGTGAGTCCTCCACCGGGACGCCGCTCCGAGAGCCGTACCGTCGAGGTTTCGGAGATGTCGCGTGGTCTTAAGATTATGGCCAAGGAGCTCAAGATCCCGCTCATCGCGCTGTCACAGCTCTCGCGTCAGGTCGAATCCCGTACCGGCAAGCGCCCGCAGCTTTCCGACCTTCGTGAATCGGGCTCCATCGAGCAGGACGCCGATATCGTCATGTTCTTGGACCGCTCCGCCGACGAGGCCGAAGCCTCGCGCGACGATCGACCCGACGAGGGCGTTACGCGTATCGTCGTGGCCAAGAACCGTTCGGGCCCGATCGGCGACGTCGACCTGATGTTCCTGCCGGCATCCACCAAGTTCTATGAGCTTGATGGGGCACATGCCGAGGAGTAGGACAGGCGCCCGTTGCACGGGTATACTGGGAATGTTTTGTGCTTCTGCGTGCCGGCGTGGCGCGTAGACAGTCCATGAATGTAAGGAGTAAACATGCCGTCAACCGTTTTGGTCGGTGCCCAGTGGGGCGATGAGGGCAAGGGTAAGATTTGCGACCTGGTCGCCGGCGACTTCGATGCCGTCGTGCGCTATTCGGGCGGCAACAACGCCGGTCACACCATCGTCGTCAACGGCAAGAAGTACGGCCTGCACCAGGTGCCCTCCGGCATCATGTATTCCGATCACGTGTCGGTGATCGGTAACGGCTGCGTCGTCAACCCCAAGGTCGTCCTTGAGGAGATCGACATGTTCGAGGCCGACGGCATCACCACCAAGAACCTCAAGATTAGTGGCAACGCGCATGTCATCATGCCGTACCACATCGATCTGGATGGCGCCTTTGAGCAGAAGCTCGGCAAGAAGAACATCGGTACCACCAAGCGCGGCATCGGTCCGTGCTATCAGGACAAGATGGCCCGCATCGGCCTGCGCATGCAGGACATGCTGGACGAGGCACTGTTCCGCGACAAGCTGGAGACCGCTCTTGCCCGCGTGAACCCCGAGCTTGAGCTCATCTACAACCTGCCCACCTACACCGTGGACCAGATTTGCGACGAGTATCTGCCCATGGCCGAGCGCCTGCGTCCCTACATCACCGAGACGAGCCTGCTGCTCAACAACATGATCGATGAGGGCAAGGACCTGCTGTTTGAGGGCGCCCAGGCGACGTTGCTCGACATCGACCACGGCACCTATCCGTACGTGACGTCTTCCAACTGCACCGCCGGCGGCGCCATCACCGGCTCCGGCGTGGGCATGAAGAACGTCGACCGCGTGCTGGGCGTCATGAAGGCCTATATCACCCGCGTCGGTTCGGGCCCCATGCCCACCGAGCTTTCCTATGAGTCCGAGGCCGGCCACACGCTGACCGAGGAGGGCTATGAGTACGGTGTGACCACCGGTCGCCGTCGTCGCTGCGGCTGGTTCGACGGCCCCATCGCCAACTACGCCTCACGCGTCAACGGCCTCACCGATATCGCCCTGACTAAGCTCGACGTGCTTTCGGCCTTCGACACCATCAAGGTGTGCGTGGCCTACGACGTCGATGGCGAGCGCTACACCAGCGTGCCCGAGCATCAGGTGCGCTTTGAGCATGCCAAGCCCATCTACGAGGAGCTCCCCGGCTGGAAGTGCGACATCACCGGTTGCCGCAGCTTTGATGAGCTGCCGCAGGAGGCTCAGGACTACGTGGCGTTTATCGAGGATCTGGCACACACCCGCGTGACGTTCATTGGCGTCGGCGCCGGTCGCGAGCAGATCATCAACCGATTCTGGAAGTAATCGGGACTATTTGGTTATTGCGATATACCCCTTTGCAGCCCAAGCGGGCGGCCGAGGGGTATATTTGCTTGCAAAGGGCTCGCGCGGAGCGGGCCATTCATCCATAGAGGAGGCACCCTTGAAGGCGGACACTCAAACCATCGACATCCTGTTGTTGGGCAGCGGCGGCCGTGAGCATGCTTTGGCAGCTAAGCTCGCAGCATCACCGCGCGCCGGCAAGCTCTACATCGCGCCGGGCAACGGCGGCACCGCGAGCTGCGGCGAGAACGTTGTTCTCGACGACTGCGATCCTGCGGCCGTGGCGGCGTTTGCGCAGAGCCACGGATGCGGACTCGTGGTAATTGGCCCCGAGGCTCCGCTCGTGGCGGGTGTGGCCGACGCCGTGCGCGCGGCGGGTATTCCCTGCTTTGGCCCGGGTGCCGAGGGCGCTCAGATGGAGGGCTCCAAGCTGTTCTCCAAGCAGCTCATGGAGCGCGCGGGCATTCCGACGGCAGCCTACGGCTCGTTTACCGACGAGGCTTCGGCTCTTGCTTATGTGCGTGAGCAGGGCGCTCCGCTGGTCGTCAAGGCCGACGGCCTTGCCGCGGGCAAGGGCGTTATCGTGGCGACCGAACTTGAGCAGGCCGAGGAGGCCGTGCGCGAGTGCTTTGGCGGCACCTTTGGCGATGCCGGCAACACCGTGGTTATCGAGGAGATGCTCGTTGGTCCCGAGTGCTCGCTGCTCGCCTTTACCGACGGCAAGACCGTGCGCCCCATGGCCACCTCGCAGGACCACAAGCGCGCCCTCGAGGGCGACAAGGGCCCCAACACCGGCGGCATGGGCGTCTACAGCCCGGTGCCCATCGTGACCGACGAGGAGCACGCCACCATGGTGGCGGTCATGGAGCAGACCGTGGCCGAGCTCGCTGCCGAGGGCATCGACTACCGCGGCTGCCTGTACGGCGGCTTTATGCTCACGCCTGCCGGCCCCAAGGTGCTGGAGTTCAATGCTCGCTTTGGCGACCCCGAGACGCAGGTCGTGCTGCCGCGCCTTAAGAACGACCTGGTCGAGGTCATGCTCGCCTGCGCCAACTGCGAGCTCGATCAGATTGAGCTTGACTGGCGTGACGAGTGGGCTGTGGCCGTTGTCCTGACGAGCGCGGGCTATCCCGGCAGCTACGAGAAGGGCAAGGTCATCACCGGTATCGCCGACGCCGAGGCCATGGAGAACGTGACCGTGTACCACGCGGGCACTGCCATGGTGGACGGCCAGCTCGTGACCAATGGTGGTCGCGTGCTTGCCGTGACCGCTCTGGGCGACACGTTCGAGAACGCTCGCAACCTTGCTTACGATGCCTGCGAGAAGATTGATTTTGAGGGCAAGACCCTGCGTCACGACATCGGCCTGCGCGCGCTGCGCGGCCGCGACGCCTGGGATGCCTAAAATCCGAGAGGAATGAGACGGATGGACGAGAAGAACGAAGAACTTGTGGACGCGCAGATCGTCGAAGAGGACAGCCGCATGTATGGGCACGCCGAGGGCGAGCCTGGTGGCGAGGTCGCTGACGAGCCGGCGCTGGTGCTGGGCGACGACGACCCACACGATGCCGAGCTGCACGAGAAGATTCTTTCGGAGGAGTGCGCCTGGAAGGGCAAGATCCTCGACGTCCACCGTCTTGAGGTTGAGCTGCCCAACGGTCGCCGCAGCGCCCGCGATATCGTTCGCCATCCGGGTGCGGCGGCCGTTGTGGCGCTGACCGAGAGCGGCAAGATCGTACTGGTGCGTCAGTACCGCACCGCCATCGACCGTGTGACGGTCGAGATTCCCGCCGGCAAGCTCGATTCAGGTGAGGACCCGCTCGATTGCGCCAAGCGCGAACTGCATGAGGAGACGGGCTTTAGGGCTGGTCGCATTCGCTTTTTGACGTCGATTGTCACGTCCTGCGGTTTTTGCGATGAGATCATCCACATCTACTTGGCTACCAAGCTCGAGTTTGATGCGCCCAACCCCGACGATGACGAGTTTGTCAACGTGGACCTGGTGCCGCTGCACGAGCTGATCGACGCCGTGCTCGACGGCAAGATCGAAGACGCCAAGACCGTCGTGGGCGCTCTTGCCTGCGACAGTATCGCTCACCGACTAGGCGGGGCAGAGCTGTAGCGAGCGGGGATGATCCCGCAGGTTTGTGTAAGTCAGCGAAAGTGCTCCATTTGAGACAAGGTGGTCTAAAAGAGGAGGGAAGCGTATGGATATACGCGACCGACGATTGAAGGCCAGATTGTCTAAATGGGGCGCTTGCAGCGTCGAGACGAAACGCGGTTTGGTAAAACCGCGTAAGGTGATTATGCTGAAGAGGTTTCTTTCTTACTACAAGCCCCAGATGGGGCTTTTTGTTGCCGATACTGTTTGTGCTCTGGTGCTTGCCGCCATTGACCTGGCGTTCCCCATTATCCTGCGCAATTTGACCGGTGGGCTCTTTACTCAGGGTCAGGCTGTCATTATGCAGGCGCTCGGCATGATCGCGGTGGGCTTGGTGCTGATGTATGCCGTCCGCTGCGCCTGCCGCTATTTTGTGAGCTATTGGGGTCACGTGATGGGCGCGCGTATGGAGTCCAAAATGCGCGAGGACCTGTTTGACCAGTATGAGCGCTTTAGCTTTGCGTACTTTGACCGCAACAGCTCGGGCGACATGATGAGCCGCGTGGTCAACGACCTGTTCGATATCTGCGAGGCGGCGCACCACGTGCCCGAGTGGATCATCATCTGCGGCATCGAGATTATCGGCTCGTTTGTGATCCTCTTTACCATCGCCCCGGTGCTGGCGCTCGCCATGGCTGTGGTGACAGCAGCGTTTGCGGTCATCATGTTTTGGCAGAACATGCGCATGCGCGAGGTCTTTAGCGACAACCGCAAAAAGATCAGCGGCATCAATGCGCAGCTGCAGGATTCGCTGGCGGGCATGCGCGTGGTCAAGAGCTTTGCCAATGAGGAGACCGAACGCTTCAAGTTCCGCGCCTCCAACAATCGCTACCTTTCGTCCAAGGAGAACATGTATCACGCCATGGGCGTCTATACTGCGACGTATGGCCTGCTCTCGGGTGTGCTCTATGTGATCGTGGTACTGCTGGGCGGCTGGCTGGTCGCCCAGGGACAGCTGCAGGCGGTTGATATGGCGACCTTTGCACTCTATATTTCGCTGTTCTGCACGCCGCTCGAGACGCTCGTCAATTCGGCCGAAACGTATCAGAAGGCCATCGCCGGCTTTAAGCGCATGGACGAGGTGCTCTCGACCGCGCCGGATATCCAGGACAAGCCGGGCGCCACGGATCTGCAGGTGACCGCCGGCGCCGTGGTTTATCACGACGTGTGCTTTAACTACGAGGATGTTGAGCTGGGCGAGGGCGATGCCGACGAGCGTCCCGTTATCGACCATATGGACCTGTCCATCAAGCCCGGGCAGACCATCGCTTTGGTTGGCCCTTCGGGCGGCGGCAAGTCCACGACCTGTTCGCTGCTGCCGCGCTTTTATGACGTGGCTACCGGATCCATTAGCATCGACGGCCAGGACGTGCGCGATGTGACGCAGCAGAGCCTGCGCCGCGCCATCGGCCTGGTGCAGCAGGATGTCTATCTATTTGACGGTACGATTGGCGAGAACATCGCCTATGGCAAGCCGGGCGCTACGGCTGAAGAGATCGCCGAGGCCGCCCGTCGCGCCAACATCGATGCCTTTATCGAGTCGCTTCCACAGGGCTATGACACGGTCGTGGGCGAGCGCGGCAGCCGTCTTTCGGGCGGACAGAAGCAGCGTGTTGCCATCGCGCGCGTGTTTCTCAAGAACCCCAAGATCCTTATTTTGGATGAGGCGACGAGTGCTTTGGATAACGAGAGCGAGGAGGCGGTGCAGGAGTCGCTCGAAGAGCTGGCACGCGGCCGCACCACGATTATCATCGCCCACCGTCTTTCGACCATTAAGCATGCCGATGAGATCGCGACCGTTGAGCATGGTCGCGTTGTGGAGCGTGGCACGCACGAGGAGCTTCTCGCCCGTGGCGGCACTTATGCCCGTTACTATCGAATGCAGTTCGAAGGTGCGCGTGCGCACGAGCTCGACTGATTGATATGACAGGAAGTTTATGGCTGACAAGAACCCTTTGACTCCGGAAGAAGTGACGGAGTTATTCTCCGAAATCGATGCATCCGGTGTCTTGGATCCCACGCTTGCCAAAAAGCGCACCGAGCGCATGCGTGAGAAGGAGGCTGCGGCCAAGCGCGGTGACAAAGCGGCGCTAGCGCAGCTGCGCAGCGAGGACCGCGCGAGCCAGGCAAAACATATCGACCCGCTGTCCGAGGACGACCCTTCGGGCTCGCAGGTGAGCCATACCATTACGAAGACTGCCATGGCCGTGGTCATTGGCATCTTGGTGCTGATTGTGGGCATGCAGATTGGCTACGGCGTGATGCGACGCCTGAACACCGCCAACCTGTCCGAGAGCGTTTCGGTGGATACCGTTTCGACGGCGCTGAAGGGCGGCCTTGAGTGGGGCAACGGCTTTACGCAGTTCCCGCTCGACTTTACCGTCGATGAAGCTGATGAGCGTACGGGCACGGTCGAGGTGACGGTGTTGGACACATCGTCTGCCAACGAGCTCGAGCTGCTGTCCAACGGGCAGATTCAGGCCGCTGCGCTTGCGACCAACGCGCTGCTCAACGATAAGATCGACCGCGTGGTGTATAACGTTCACGCCTATATCGACGAGGATAGCAACATTCAGCACGATTCCTTCTTTGGCATGTTTCCCGCGCGGGGTCATCAGAGCGCCATTTTGACGTTTGTGTGGACCAAGAGCTCATCCAACGCCACGAGTATCGACTGGAAGATGCGCATCGTAAGCATGGACGACACCATTGCCGAGCGCATTCAAAAACAGGTGAACTCGGTTTCGTCGCTGATCGAGGACCCGGTGGTGAGCCAGACCAAGATTGACGAGGAAAAGGCCGAACGTGACCTGGAGCATCGTCTGCATGGCCGCGAGATTTTCCGCGGCGGCAAGCCCGATCGCTCACCGTCCGATCTGCTGGAACAGGACAAGCAAAAGTAAGAGGCCATTATCCCGCGTGAGCCACAAGCCCACGCGGGATAATTTTTCTGGGACGGGGATTAAATAATCATTATGCATAGAAAGTCATAATTATCATTTCGTAAACATTTCGATGAAATTAACGCCATGAGGCATGCTTGCGGTTACAATACCGCGAGGCCTAACTACACACCTTTAAGCCGGTCCTGTGAGACCGGGAAGGAGAATTATGGCGAACAACCATACCGCGGGCGCTGCCGCCCGCACCTTCGCGCCCAGCGAGCTTTGCCAGCGTATGCTGGCCAAAACCAGCAAGGGCACCTGCGGTCCCTGTATCCTGTATCTTGAGGATGGGACCATTTTTTATGGACGTGCATGCGGCGCCGAGGGCACCGCGACCGGCGAAGTCTGCTTCAACACCTCGCTCGAGGGCTACTTTGAGGTCATGACCGACCCGAGTTATGCCGGCCAAATTGTAACCATGACCTATCCGCAGATCGGCAATTACGGTATCGACGAGACCGATGTCCAGTCGGCCTTCCCCGGCGACGCCGTGCGCCCTGCGAGCGCTCCGGCTATGCGCGGCATGATCGTTCGCGACATGTGCGCCACGCCTTCTAACTGGCGCTCGGCCGTCAGCGTGCCGGAGTACCTGCGCGCTCACGGCATCGTCGCTATCGAGGGTGTCGACACCCGCGCTCTGGTGCGCCATCTGCGCGACAATGGTTCCAAGATGGGCATTATCTCGACAGAGATCTTCGACGTCGACGAGCTCGCCGAGCGTCTGGACGCAGCGCCCACGCTGGTGGGCGAGAACCTGGTCAAGACCGTGAGCTGTCCCGCGCCTCACGAGTTTGTGGCCGCCGACCTGCCTGCCACGCATGGCTTTGCGCTTGTGGCTGCCGCTCCTGCCCGTCACAAAGTGGTCGCCTACGACTGCGGTGTGAAGCGCGGTATTCTGGAGGGCCTGGTCCGTGCCGGCTGCGACCTCACCGTCGTGCCGTGGGATACGCCCGCCCAGCAGGTGCTCGACATGAATCCTGATGGCGTCTTTTTGTCCAACGGCCCCGGCGACCCCGATGCCGTGGTGGAGACCTACGAGCAGGTGCAGCAGCTGATCGGCAAGGTGCCGGTCTTTGGTATTTGCCTGGGTCACCAGATGATCAGCTTGGCCTGCGGCGCCCAAATGGAAAAGCTTAAATTCGGTCACCGTGGCGGTAACCAGCCGGTTATGAATCTGGTGAGCCGTCGCGTGGAGATCACCGCGCAAAACCACGGCTTTGGCCTGCTGTTCCCCAGTCTGGGCAAACTGATTCCGGAGCTTTCCGGCGGCGAAACCGAGCATGCGGCCGATGGCGACCTGCGCGCCTGGGTGCGTCGCGGCGTCGCGCCGGTCGTGATGAACGAGCGCTTTGGTCGCATTCGCCTGACACATGTGAACCTCAACGACGGCACCGCCGAGGGCATCCAGCTGCTCGACGCCCCGTGTTTCTCGGTCCAGTACCACCCCGAGGCTTCGCCCGGCCCCACCGATGCCCACTATCTCTTTACCGCCTTTACGCGACTCATGGACGGCGAGGAGAACTACCTGGACATCGACACCGCGAAGGACCGCCTCGCCGGCTGGAATTTCGCCGAGTCCGAGAACGCTGCGACCGAGGAGAACTAACATGCCTAAACGTACTGACATCAAGCGCATCCTCGTTATTGGTTCGGGCCCCATCGTTATTGGCCAGGCCTGCGAGTTCGACTACTCCGGCGCCCAGGCCTGCAAGGTGCTCAAGGAGGATGGCTTTGAGGTCATCCTGGTCAACTCCAATCCGGCGACCATCATGACCGACCCGGGCTTGGCCGACCGCACCTATGTTGAGCCTATCACCGCCGAGTTTATCGAGCGCGTGATCAAGAAAGAGCGCCCGGACGCGCTGCTGCCCACGCTGGGCGGCCAGACCGGTCTGAACGCCGCCGTCGAGCTGGCAAAGGACGGCACGCTCGACAAGTACGGCGTCGAGATGATCGGCTGCGACCTGGCCGCTATCGAGCGCGGCGAGGACCGCAAACTCTTTAACGAGGCCATGGCCGAGATCGGCCTGGAGGTCGCGCGCTCGGGCTATGCCTACAGCGTGGCCGACGCCGAGGCTATCGCCGAGCGCGTGGGATATCCCTGCGTACTGCGTCCGAGCTTTACCCTCGGTGGCGCCGGCGGCGGCATCGCGCATACCCACGAGGAGCTCGTCTCCATCGTGAGCCAGGGCCTTGAGCTCTCGCCTGCCCATGAGGTGCTGGTCGAGGAGTCCATCGAGGGTTGGAAAGAGTATGAGATGGAGGTCATGCGCGACCACGCCGGCAACGGCATCATCGTGTGCTCCATCGAGAACCTCGACCCCATGGGCGTGCACACCGGCGACTCCATCACCGTGGCGCCAGCGCAGACCCTCTCCGACCTTGAGTACCAGCGCATGCGTGTCGCGTCGCTCGCCATTCTGGAGAAGATTGGCGTCGAGACCGGCGGCTCCAACGTGCAGTTTGCCGTGAACCCCCAGACCGGCCGTCTGATCGTCATCGAGATGAACCCGCGCGTGAGCCGTTCGTCCGCACTGGCCTCCAAGGCCACGGGCTTCCCCATCGCCAAGGCCGCCGCTCGCCTGGCCGTGGGCTACACGCTCGACGAGATCGTCAACGACATCACCAAGGCAACGCCCGCCTGCTTTGAGCCCACGATCGACTACTGTGTGGTCAAGGTGCCGCGCTTTGCCTTCGAGAAGTTTAAGGGTACCGACCCCACGCTCACCACGCGCATGAAGGCCGTGGGCGAGATTATGGCGATCGGCCGCACCTTTGAGGAGGCCTTCGGCAAGGCCATGCGCTCACTGGAGGACGGTCACCAGGGCATCTGCGCCGGTGGCAAGGAGGGTGCCGACAAGCTGAGCGACGATGAGCTCGCTCAGGCCGTGGCAACCCCGACCGAGCACCGCATCTTCTTTGTGGTCGAGGCCCTGCGCCGTGGCTGGGACATCGCCCACATCCATGCCATCTGCGGTATCGATCCGTGGTACCTCAACCGTATCAACGACATGGTGCAGGTCCAGGAGAGCATCCGCGGCCTGCGTGTGGAGGATATCGACGCCGACGCGATGCGCCTGCTCAAGCAGTACGGCACGAGCGACGCCGAGATTGCCGCGCTGACCGGCTCGGACGAGCGCTTTGTGCGCGCCTATCGCAAGGGTCTGGGCGTGGTTCCCAGCATGAAGACGGTCGATACCTGCGCTGCGGAGTTTTCGAGCGCCACGGAGTACCACTACAAGACGTACGAGAACATCTACCGCACGAGCCCGGATGCCAAGAAGTGCGTGGCTCCCGACGAGACCACGCCGGCGGACAAGCCCAAGGCGATGATCCTGGGCGCCGGCCCCAACCGCATTGGCCAGGGTATCGAGTTCGATTACTGCTGCGTGCACGCGAGCTACGCGCTGGCGGCCCGCGGCTTCGAGACCATCATGGTCAACTGCAATCCCGAGACCGTCTCGACCGACTATGACACGTCCGACCGTCTGTACTTTGAGCCGCTCACCTACGAGGACGTCATGGACGTTATCGATGTCGAGCGCCCCGACGGCGTCGTGGTGACGCTCGGCGGCCAGACCCCGCTTAAACTGGCGCGCATGCTCGAGGAGAGCGGCGTCAACATTATGGGCACAAAGCCCGACGCCATCGACTTTGCCGAGGACCGCGAGCGCTTTGCCGCCCTACTCGACAAGCTGGGCATTATGTACCCGCCGGCGGGTCAGGCCACCTCGTTTGAGGAGGCCGAGGCCGTGGCCGCGCACATCGGCTACCCGCTGCTGGTGCGTCCGAGCTACGTGCTGGGTGGCCGCGGCATGATGATCGCCTACGATGCCGGGCATCTACGCGATTACATGGCCGAGGCTGCGCGCATTAGCCCCGACTACCCGGTGTACCTCGACCGCTTCCTGGAGGGTGCGATTGAGTCCGATGTCGATGCCCTGTGCGACGGCGAAGAGGTCTACATCGGCGGCATCCTGGAGCATATTGAGGAGGCCGGTATTCACTCCGGCGACTCTGCGACCTGCATTCCGCCGTTTAGCTTTAGCGAGAGCCTGCAGGCGAAGCTCCGCGAGACCACGCGCCGCATCGCGATGGCGCTGGGCGTACGCGGCCTGGTCAACGTGCAGTATGCCATCAAGGGTGAGACCGTCTACGTGATCGAGGCCAACCCGCGTGCCAGCCGTACCGTGCCGTTTATCTCCAAGGCCACCGGCGTGCCGCTGGCCAAGTGCGCGGCGCGTATCATGGCGGGCGATTCCATCGCGAGCTTGGGCCTGCCGAGCGATGAGCGTCAGCTGGACTGGTTCTGCATGAAGGAAGCCGTTATGCCCTGGGGCCGTTTCCCGGGCGCCGACGTCATCCTGGGGCCCGAGATGAAGTCGACGGGCGAGGTCATGGGTATCGCCAAGAGCTATCCCGAGGCATACGCCAAGACGCAGCTGGCGATCGACTACAAGCTGCCCGACCCGAGTTGCGGCAAGGTGTTCATTAGCGTGTGCGACCGCGACAAGCGCCATATCCTTTCGGTCGCCCGTATCCTGCGCTATCTGGGCTTTGACATCTGCTCTACCGAGGGTACGGCGCGCGTGCTGCGTGGAGGCAACGTGACGTGCGAGATCGTGGAGAAGATTAGCGGCCCGCACGACGGCGAGCGCCCCAACATCGGCGACCTCATCGCCGATGGCAAGATCGCGGTGATCATCAACACGCCGTACGGTCCGGGCTCGCGCGGCGACGGCTATCTGCTGCGCACCGAGGCAGTGCGACGCGGTGTGACCTGCGTGACCGCGATGTCTGCCGCCAACACGTACGTGAGTGCCATCGAGGCGGTGCGTGAGGACCAGCAGGGTCACGGCAGCGCCAACGACATGGGCATGGACGTCATCGCCCTGCAGGACCTGCCGCAGCACACGGTGTAATGTGACCTGGTCGGCCGGGGCGGCAGCCGGACACTTTCTCTCGGAAACTGGGCTTCGCGAAGTTTTCCGAGAGAAAGGACCGCCTCCCGCCCCGGCCTACGGTGACTCGGTTGCACCGTGTGCTGCCGAAGGGGCTTTGTGCGATGACTAGGGCTGAATAGAAAATGAGTGTGGGCGGCGTCGTTCGTTTGAACGACGGCGCCCACGTTTTGGATTTATTGGGCTGTGGCGGTGAAGGTTGTTTTGTCGGCGGCGATGTGCACGTGCAGCTTTGCCTGACCGTCGCAGCTGATGAGCACGCCTACCTCGAACGGGGTTCCCGTCTTGTCGTAGGTCGAACGCACGATGCGCATCGCCGCCTTACCGGCGTTCTGTCCCAAAAGACGCGCCTCATGCTTGTCGAGGTTGACTGTCTCGTAGACGGCATCGACGCTTGCGGGCAGGATGCCGGTCTTTTCCGCGATGTAGGCGTAGAGCGAGCCATCCACGTCTTTGCGCGTGAGCTCGGGGCAAAGTGACACGGGGATATAGACGTAGTTGAGCTCCATGGGTTTGTCGTTGGCGAGACGCAGGCGGCGAATCTCCCAGACGGGTGTCCCTTCGGGCACTTTGAGCCCGGAGGCGATGCCGCGGACGGCCGGTATGCTTGAAAAGGCGAGAATCTGCGAGCTCGGAACCCGTCCCGCTTCGCGCATCCGCGCGCTGAAATTCAGGGCCAGGTCGATGCCGGGTGCTGAAGTTTGGGGCTTGATGAACGTGCCCTGGCCGCGCTTGCGCACCACGCGCCCCTCGATGACGAGATCTTGGAAGCAACGGCGCACGGTCGCGCGCGATAACTCCAGCCGCTCACAGATTTCGAGCTCGCGTGGCAGCGGCGTCTTGGTGTCGAACGCCTGGCTGGCGATAAGCAGAGCGATTCGATGTTTAAGCTGGACATAGAGCGGCGTATCACCGCTGCGGTCGAAGGGTTCGGAGGCGAGAAACGAGATCATATCCATGGGGTACCTCCATGTCGTGGGCGTACGTGACATGGTCTGACACTGCGGGGCAAACCGGAGATGCCAGGCCCGATTCTTGCTGGTATGTATGGTGCATAAGGAACATAAAACATTTATCAGGCAATCTACCTGCTATTTTAAAAATAATTAGAAGAAAAAATAATTTAGGCACAAAAATAGCTGCTACCGTTAACCGATGAATAGTTGCCGTTCGCAACTATTTTCTTGTACCGAACATGCCCCGGCGCAACAATAATCTCAGCAAAAAGCAAAGCCGTGCGACACACGGCAGGTCGAGAGGAGACCGCATGCGGTATCTGGTAATGGTCAGTCACGGAACGCTCGCTCCCGGACTGCACAGTGTCCTCAAGATGCTCGGCAATGACGCCCCGAACATCTTGTCGACGAGTCTCGTGGACGGCATGGGCGCTGACGAGTATGTCGAGAACGTCAAGGCGATGCTCGCTCCCGTTACCGCCGATGACGAGGTTGTCCTGCTTGGTGACATCCTGGGCGGATCGCCGCTCACCAATGCCATGAACACGCTGGCCGAGAAGGGTTTGCTCGCCCACACCATTGCCTTCGGCGGTATGAATCTGCCCATGGCTATGACCGCCATGATGGGGCTTGCCACCATGGACCTGGATTCCCTCAAGCAGATGATGCTGCAGGAGGGCAAGAACGGTATGTCCGAGCTCGTTGTCCCGACCGATGACGCCGACGACGAGGACGACGACATCTAGGCAGCGCATCCGCCCAAATTTTCGTGATGGAGCGGGGGTTAAGAGGAAAGACCCCCGGTGATAAAGAAAGGGAGAACGCATGATTTCGTTCATCCGTATTGATGACCGTATGATCCATGGACAGACCGTTACCCGTTGGGCCCTCGAGTATCCCTGCGACGGTCTTATCGCCGTCAACGACGCTGCAGCGTCCAACCCCGTGCTCAAGGAGGCCTACAAGAGTGCCTCGGGCAAGAAGACGTTCGTGTGGACCAAGGAGCACTTCAAGGAGGTCTCCGAGAAGGTTCTCAAGTCCGACACCAAGTACTTCCTGATCACCAAGAACCCGCTCGACATGAAGGAACTTCTCGTCGATTTTGGCTTTAAGCCCGGCATGGACCGCATCATCGTCGGTCCCTGCAACGATCGTCCCGGCACCACCAAGCTTGGCAACAACCAGTCGATCACGCAGGAAGAGGCCCAGGCGCTCGAGGATCTCACCAACGCCGGCTACACGGTCGAGTTCGCCCTTATCAAGGAGAAGTCCATCGGTGAGTGGCCCAAGTTCCGCGGTCAGTTTGGCTTCTAGTTAGGCGCCAGCCGCATTTTGGTATCTACAGCCCTTGGTGAAAGGGGCTGAGGAATAAAGAAAGGGGAAAGCATGGCAATCAATGCATTCCAAGCCGCGCTGTTCGGCCTGTTCGCCTGCCTGGCATGGGCGGCACGACGATCGGCAACTACACTCTGGGTCGTCCTCTGGTCGCCGGCCTCATCGTCGGCATCATCATGGGCGATATGCAGACGGGTATCCTCGTCGGCGCTGCCATCCAGGTTGTCTACATCGCTCTCGTGACCCCCGGCGGAACCGTCTCCGCCGACGTCCGCGCCGTGTCCTATATCGGCATCCCGCTGGCGATTCTCGCCATCAAGAACTCGGGCATCGATCCCGCCTCCGCTGAGGCTGCCGGCATGGCCGCATCCCTCGGTGCCGCCGTCGGCACGCTCGGCACTGTGCTCTTCTATGGCACCGCCACCATCAACCTGGTGTGGCAGGGCATGGGCTGGAAGTGGCTCGAGAAGGGCGATCTCCACAAGCTCTACCTGGTCAACAACGTTCTGCCTTGGATCGGTCACATCGTCTGCTCGTTCCTCCCGACGTTCATCATCACCATGGGCGGCACCGCCATGGTCGACCTCATGAAGACCTACATGCCCATGGACGGCATCGCGATGAAGACGCTGTTTACCGTCGGCTCGCTGCTGCCTACCGTCGGTATCGCCATCCTGCTCAAGCAGGTCATCTCTAAGCCCACGGACTTCCTGACGTTCTTCTTCGGCTTCACCCTGTCCGCTGTTATGGGCTGCAACCTGATCGCCGCTGCCGGCATCGGCTGCTTCTTCGCCCTGATCAACTATGAGATCGCTTCGCTCAAGATCGACCTCGCAAACGCTCCCAAGGCAGCTATCGCCTCAGGCTCAGATGATGAGGAAGAGGAGGACATCTAATGGCAGAGAAGAAAAAGCTCTCTAAGAAAACGCTTGCCAAGTCGTTCCGTAACTGGTCCTATGGCAACCTGACCTGCTTCTCGCAGGAGCACATGCAGACCTTCGGTTACCTGTGCGCCATGCTTCCGATTGTCGAGGAGCTCTACGACACGCCCGAGGAGCAGAAGCAGGCCCTCCAGACCTACTCCGCGTTCTTCAACACCGAGCCGCAGATCGGCACCATGATTGTCGGCGTCACCGCCGGCCTCGAGGAGGCTCGCGCAAACGGCGAGGCCATCGACGACGACGCCATCAACGGCATCCGCGCCGGCCTCATGGGCCCGCTCGCCGGCCTTGGCGACTCGCTGATCGTCGGTACCCTGATCCCGATCCTGCTCGGTATTGCCCTCGGTCTCTCGACCGGCGGCTCCCCGCTCGGCGCCATCTTCTATATTGTCGTGTGGAACCTGCTCATGTTCCTTGGCATGCGCTTTGCCTACAACCAGGGCTATGAGCTCGGCGGCAAGGCGGTCGAGGCCCTCGTCGGCCCCAAGGCCAAGGCTCTGCGTGATTCCATCGTGATGGTCGGTACCATGGTCATCGGTGCAGTCGGTGCTACCTGGGTCTCCATCACCTGCAGCCCCAACCTGGTGCTGCCCGGTGGCGGTAAGTTCCAGGACACGCTCGATGGCATCTATCCGCACCTGCTGCCGATGGTCTTCATCGTCTTCTGCTGGTACATGATGACCAAGAAGAAGGTCAACCCCATCGTTATGATGCTGATTCTCGTCGTGATCGCATTCGTGGGCGTTGTTATTGGCTTCTTCGACCCGGCACTGAGCTACTAGTCATCATCCCCTGGCCCCCTGTAAGGCCGTGCGGCCTCAACCGCACGGCCTTCTGATTTTGCGCCGCCCTTCAAGGGCAATATGGCCAGCGACCTCCATCGCCTACACGACACCCGCTATATTGCTCTTGAAAGATGACGTATTCGAAAAACGATGCACTTGCACATGATGCACGCTTTGCACGAGGAGGACCCATATGCACGAGAAACACGGACACGACCTTTCGCGCGACGACTTGATCCGCGAGGCAAAGATGCAGACCGATGCTATTCAGCGGCTCAACGTTTGGCTGCGCCTGGGCTATTCGCTCGTGGCTATTGGCTTTTTGGTGGGGATGTGGGGTATGCAGGGAGGCCCCGGCTGGGGTGTCCCCGTGGGCATCGTGTGCCTGGTGGTGGGCACTCCGCTTTCGATCGTGCTTAAGGTTGGCACGACCAACGCCAAAAAGAATGTCGAGCGCATGCTTGAGGCCGCGGGTATCGACGTTGAGGAGCTTATGCGACGCAAGAAGGACGAGCAATAGACTTCCGCGTTGGGGTATCATAAATAATTGTTGCGAATGTTAACTAATGTACGGCAAATGACGGTTTTATGGCCCTTCTAGAGTTGCAAAGGACAATATCCCCAGTGGATTACGATGACGTCGCTCGAAAACTGATTGTGTACTCACGTTCCCTTGCCAAGGGATCCTTGAGTGCTGCCGGCGGCGCCAGTGTGGGCGAGGCACCGGTTTTACAGTATCTATCGGGTATTGACGGTGATGTCACTCCCTCCGAGATTGCCAAGAAGCTGAAATTTTCCCGTGCGCGCATGTCGCATATCTTGGATTCACTCGAGAGCAAGGGTTACGTTCAGCGCAGGACCGATCCAAACGATCGTCGGCGTGTGCTGGTGAGCATTACCGAGGAAGGCCGTGATTTCGCGGCGAAAAAAAATGCCGAGAGTGTGGCATCGCTCTCGAAACAACTCTCAGCGCTCGGCGAGCACGATGCCCAGGAGCTCGTGCGCATCCTGAATAAAGCTTACAGCCTTACCTATGATGCCGACGACTACCTGGACAATCTATAAGGATAAAGACAGACATTTAGGTGCATCTTGAAATGCACCCGGGACAGTTGTGCCCATTGACTACCGTCAGCATCTCATTCCAAACCAAATCAGCCAACGTACGTCATGGCAATCCCCGGTAGGTCGAGGGTGCCCCGCGGCGGTCTGGTGTTTTCATCTGAACGACTTTGCGAAGCAACCGGAGTGAAGATGAAAACACCAGACCGCCGCGGGGCACCCGCAGACCGCAGGGACGGGAGCAGCTATACTACTCTCAGTAGTTAAGGGTCGCGGATCCGCCGCGTCGCCGCTCTCAACAGGAGGTCTTTGTTTATGGCAGATCAAAAGCCGGTTGTCGGGATCATCATGGGTTCCAAGTCCGATCTGGGCGTTATGGAAGGCTGCACCGCCGAGCTCGAGGCACTGGGTGTGCCCTATGAGCTCGTCATTGCGAGCGCGCACCGCACGCCGGCGAAGGTCCACGAGTGGGCTTCGACTGCCGCCGATCGCGGTATCAAAGTGATTATCGCCGCCGCCGGCAAGGCCGCTCACTTGGGTGGTGTCGTGGCTGCCTTTACGCCGCTGCCGGTTATCGGCGTGCCTATGAAGACGAGTGACCTGGGCGGTATGGATTCGCTGCTGTCGATGGTGCAGATGCCTTCGGGCGTGCCCGTGGCCTGCGTTGCCATCAACGGTGCCAAGAACGCCGCCATCTATGCCACACAGATTCTGGGTGCTTGCGACCCCGAGTACCGCAAGGTTATCGAGAAGATGAAGCAGGAGATGGCTGACGCCTAAGCGTTCCGCCGTTTCACCGCAGTATAAGGAGAGCCATGTCCGATTATCAGGAAAAACGATTCAAGGCTTCTCAGATTCCCGATCCGTCGAAGCCGGGTGCTGCCCGTGCGGCACAGCAGGGTCGGACATCCTCTCCTCAGCAGCCGCGCGCGCCGCGCCCCGTGACACCGGCGACGCATCGTCGACAGGCCGCGCCGGCCGCATATCGTCCTTCGTCTTATAGCTCCGCTAAGAAGCCGCCCCGGTCTTCATCGCATGCCGCGCCGTCGGATTGCACCGAGCCGCCGCGCAAAAAGCGCCGCTCCATTATTCCCATTCTGCTCATCATCATCGGTATCGGTCTGATTGTCGCCGCCGCCGCTATTTTTATTAATGCCCAGATTGGCTATAAGCAGGCGAGCGATTCGTATCAGAAAATCGAGAAGCAATATGTAAGCGATAAGGACGCCAGCGGCGTGCCGATTATCGACTTTGATGCGCTTGCTCAGACGAACCCCGAGATTGTGGGTTGGATTTACGTGCCGGGAACCAACATCAACTATCCCGTGGTGCAGACCAACAACAACTCCAAATACCTCAACACGCTGTTCGACGGAACGGCTAACGCGTCCGGTGCTATTTTCCTGGATAGCGATGACACCGCGCCGGGAATGGTCGACCAGCAGACCACGATCTACGGCCACCATATGAACGATGGGTCGATGTTCAACGTGATTTCGGATACGACTGACCAGGCAACGTTCGATAGCATTGAATATGTGTACTACATCACGCGCGATGCGACGTATAAGTTGCGTCCGCTGGCGACCAAGGTGGTCGAGGACACGTATGCCAAGGCGCGCACGACCAATTTTGAGGGCGACGACGGACTCAAGAACCACCTGTCCGAGATGCTCGACGGCGCCTCTGCCGTGGCGAGTGATGCCACCGATCGTGCCGCTTCGGCAACCAAGGTTGTAACGCTCGTGACCTGTCGTTCGCTGTCGCTGAGCAACACACGCGCCGTCATGGTGCTCACGCCAGTCGAGGAATAAGTTGTTCGAGAGTAGCTAAAAAGGCCCCGTCCCAAATTGGCTACTCGACGACGGTAAGGGAGAAATGATGCTCGAGAGTGGCAAATTGATGCCTTCGATTGATGCTTGGCTGCGCGAGGCCAAGGCCGATGCTTCGGCGGCAGGCTGTGGGATGTATCTGACGCATAACGGTGTGGTGCGCGCGACGCCCAAGGCTGAGGTGCGCGGAGTCGAGACCGATGGCGTGGCGCCTGGGCATAAGGTGGGCGGCATGGTGTTTGGCTTCGATGCTCAGAAGGTGCAGGCTGCTATCGAGGCGACGCGTGCGATGCCGGGTATCGGCTATGTGCGCGTGTGGCTGGCAAGCGGCGAGCTTGCCGTAGGTGACGACATCATGCTCGTGCTTATCGGCGGGGACATTCGCCCGCACGTGGTCGATGCGCTGCAGGCGCTCGTTGGCACCATCAAGAACGAATGCGTGAGTGAGGTCGAGCGCGAGGCATAGAGGATTGCGTCGATAGAAGGATCGTTTATAAAAATGCCCACCGGTACGTGTGATACCGGCGGGCATTTTGCGTTTTGGGCGCGGTGAGCGCTATACGCGCGTCGCATCCTTGGGGCTCATGGTCATGCTCTGGAAGCGGTTTTCCATGTACTCGTTATCGAAGTGCTCTCCGTAGAACTGTGCGACGGGAATGTCCGGCTCCGTGCCGTTAACGCGCTGGTACCAGTAGTCGAGCGACTGCAGCGTCATGACGCCGTCGACCAGCATGATAACGGTAAAGATGACGGTGGCCGAGTAGCGGCTCTTCCAGGGGATCTTGTTGATAAGCTTAAGCAGCCTCGGCAGCAGCAGCTTGATCCAGATGAGGCCGCCCAGGCCCCACAAGCAGGCGAAGCCCGTGCAGGTGCGTCCGCCCGTGAGGACCACGAGCGGATCGGGCAAACCGAACAGCGTTATGTGCGAGTAGCTCCACGAGACCACGCCAAACGCGGTCTGCATAAACCAGCCCACGAACACCTCAAAGCTGGCGCCGAGCAGGGCGCTCACCAGGAAAATGATGATGGGGTTCTTTTTGTAGAAGCGGTTAAGCACCATGGTCATGAGCACGGCGCCAAATCCGTAGATGGGGCTGAAGGGGCCAAACAGCATACCGGCGCGGTTCTGATAGACGCCCGGGTCGTCGACCGTCATGTGCCAGATGTCCTCGGCGATCAGGCCGAGTATGCAGCAGACAAAGAACACCCAGAACAGGTTGAAGTAGTTGAGCTTGATGTAGCCCTCGCCGGTTTCATCGCGGCCGAGCATGCCCTCGGCGGCGGCGTCGCGGTCGAGCATCTCCTGCAGGCGGCGCTGCAGTTCGCGCTCCTGACGCAGCGTGGGGTCGACGGTTGCCGAAAGTGCAACAAGGATGCCGAGCTGGATCGCGGGACGCAGCAGGAAGGGCCCGATGCCCTGGAGCATCACGTCGACCAAAAGCTCGACGACGGTGAATGCAATAAGGATGTAGGACAGGCGGGCGGCGTTGCGGCGCTGGTTTTTGATAAGGTCCAGGCCAAAGATGATTAGGATGACGGCACTTGCCGCAGAGAGCATGATGCCGGCGACGATAAGGCCGACTGCGACGAGCGTGTTGTCGCCGAGCTTTTCGGTGGCGTTGCCGTTAACAAGTGCCGTGATGACCTGCCACATAAAGGCAGCGACCGACGGGAGCGTGCCCACGCCGGAAAGGATGCACAGGACGGCGTACACCTTAATGATGAGGGGAATCTTCTTGACCTCTGTGGCGCTGGGGACGCTGGGGTCGAGTTCGTTTCGATCCATACAGAACCTTTCTCGCTTTGTTGTAGGTTATAAGGATACGCCGCCGACCTGCCAAAAGACAGGACGAACGTCCCAATTGCAACTTTGTAATCCCCAACGGTGGACGCGGCGGCCATCTGGGGGGGCGCGGGCGCTTGCACTGGATAGACCGATAAAATGTTTGGCAACAAAACTGATTATTAGCTCGGTGGGCTTTTAAAAAGCGCTGTTCATGCGCGGGAGTGCTTGTCTTGCCGTGCGTATAATAGGGCAGGTAACGCCAAAAATACGAGGCTCTGAGGGGATACCATGTCTCAAGAAACCATCCGCGCGGCCGAGCGTGCCGCGGGACAGGTGAACACCATGTCGACGTATGATCCGGACTCCGACCAGCTGCATGAGGAATGTGGCATTTTCGGCGTATGGGCGCCCGATCGCGACGTGGCTCGACTGACGTACTTTGGCCTGCGTGCGCTGCAGCACCGTGGCCAGGAATCGGCTGGAATCGCCGTGGGTGACGGCGGCACGGTTATGGTCCGCAAAGATCTGGGCCTGCTCGACCGCGTGTTCTCCAACGCCGACCTGTCGACGCTCTCCGGCCAGCTGGCCGTGGGTCATGTGCGCTACGGCACTGCCGGCGCCAAGAGCTGGGAAGCCTCTCAGCCGCACCTCTCTACCATCAATAGCGTCATTATCGCGCTCGCGCACAACGGCACCCTCGTCAACACCGACGAGCTGCGCCGTCAGCTGATCGAGCTGGGCGTGCCGTTCCTCTCCAATTCGGATTCCGAGGTCGCGACCAAGCTTATCGGCTACTTTACCCAGCGTACGGGCCACCTGCGCGAGGGTATTCGCAAGACCATGGAGCTCGTGCGCGGCGGCTACGCCATGACGCTCATCAACGAGCAGGCGCTCTACGCATTCCGCGATCCACACGGCATTCGCCCGCTCGTGCTGGGCAAGCTGGTGGACGAGGGTCTGGACCAGGCCGATGCCGCAGCCGTTTCGCAGCTGCCGTCGCAGGACGGCGCCGCGACGGTCGACTCCGCCGTCCGTGTCACGCGCGCCGGCGGCTGGGTCGTTGCTTCCGAGACCTGCGCACTCGACATCGTGGGTGCCGAGTACGTCCGTGACGTCCGTCCCGGCGAGATCTTGCGCATCAGCGCCGAGGGCCTGGTATCCGAGCAGGGCGTGCCTGCAGCCGAAGAGCCCGCCAACTGCATCTTTGAGCAGGTCTACTTTGCCCGCCCCGACTCCATCATGAACGGCAAGAGCGTCTATGCCTGCCGTTACGACATGGGTCGTCAGCTGGCACATGAGGAGCCTGTCGAGGCCGACCTGGTCATCGGCGTGCCCGACTCCGGCCTGCCGCCTGCGGAGGGGTATTCGCACGAGAGCGGTATTCCCTTTGGCGAGGGCCTTATCAAGAACCGCTACGTGGGCCGTACGTTTATCGAGCCTACGCAGGAGTTGCGCGCCATGGGCGTGCGTATGAAACTCAACCCGCTGCGCGACAACATCGAGGGCAAGCGCCTGGTCGTCATCGACGACTCCATCGTGCGCGGCACCACCATGGTGCAGCTCGTCAAGATGCTGCGCAACGCCGGCGCCAAGGAGATTCATATCCGCATCAACTCGCCCGAGGTCATCTGGCCGTGCTTCTACGGTATCGATACCGACGTGCAGTCGCAGCTTATCAGCGCCAACAAGACGGTCGACGAGATTTGCGAGTATATCGGCGCCGATTCGCTGGCCTTCCTTTCGGTCGAGGGCCTGCTTAAGGTCATGCCCAAGGGCGGTTACTGCGATGCGTGCTTTACCGGCCGCTACCCCGTGGCGATTCCCGAGAGCTTTGGCCGCGACAAGTTTATGGAGGGCTTTAAGCCCCGCAACCTGGACAAGCCGCTGCACTTTGACGACGACGCCGTGATCGAGAAATACGACGACCGCAGCTGGGAAGAGGAGCACGGCGAGGCATAAAACCTGCCATATGGGGACAGGTTTATTTTGGTAGGTTTTACCTGCTGTTTTGTTGATATGACGGAGCGTGCTGTTATGGCGCGCGCCGAAATGAACGCAACTATGAGCACCGTTTGGCGCACGCGCGGCGCCACGGTAGTGGGAGAGGAAGGCTCAGATGAGCGACAGCAAGCATGTGACGTACGAGGACGCCGGCGTCGATACCGCCGAGGGCGGCCGCGCCGTCGACGCGATTAAGCAGATGGTCAAGGATACCAACCGCCCCGAGGTTATCGGCGGTATCGGCGGCTTCGGTGGCCTGTTCTCGGCCGCCGCGCTTAAGGATATGGAAGACCCGATCCTGATCAGCGGTACCGACGGCGTGGGCACCAAGCTCGTGCTCGCCCAGATCATGGACCGTCACGAGACGGTGGGCCAGGACCTGGTCGCTATGTGCGTCAACGATATTCTGGCTTCGGGCGCCGAGCCGCTGTTCTTCCTGGACTACGTTGCCATCGGTCACATCGAGGCCGAGCACATGGCAAAGATCATCAAGGGTGTGGCCGACGGCTGCAAGCTCGCGGGCTGCGCGCTCGTGGGCGGCGAGATGGCCGAGCACCCGGGCGTCATGGCTCCTGCCGACTACGACCTTGCCGGATTTACCGTGGGCGTCGTCGACCGTCCCAAGATGCTCGACCCCGCAAACGTCCGCCCGGGCGATGTGATCCTGGGCCTGCCTTCCACCGGCGTGCACTCCAACGGCTACTCGCTCGTGCGTAAGGTCATTGGCGTCGACGGCGTTAAGCCGGGCACGCCCGAGGCCGTCGCTAAGGCCGAGGAGCTGAGCCGTCCGCTCGAGGAGCTCGGCGGTGCATCGCTGGCAGACGCTCTGTTGGCCCCCACGCGCATCTACGTCAAGCCGATCCTGGAGCTGCTGCGCGGCGGCGCCAACGTGCACGCCATCGCCCACATCACTGGCGGCGGTATTACCGAGAACCTCAACCGTGCGCTCGCCGATGACGTCGACGCCGTGGTCACCCGCAACGGTGCCGAGATGGGTTGGGACGTTCCGCCCGTCATCACCTACGTGTCGCGCCAGGCCGAGCTTGCGCCCAACGAGGCATGCAAGACCTTCAACATGGGCGTCGGCCTGTGTCTGATCGTCGCCCCCGAGGACGAGGCCGCGGTTACCGAGGCACTGGTCGCGCTGGGCGAGAAGCCGTTCCGCGTGGGCGAGTGCGTCGAGGGTTCCGGTAAGGTCGTGTACTCCGATGAGCGCTAACGAGCAGATGGCTGCTGCCGAGGGCCTGGACTTTGTGCCCTATACCCGTCCGACTGGCACCGATACGGCTGAGCCGCTCAAGATCGGTGTGCTCATCAGCGGTTCGGGTACCAACCTGCAAGCGCTGATCGATCTGATTGCCGCCGGCAAGCTCAACGCTTCTATTGAGCTTGTGGTGTCGAGCCGTCCTTCGGCCAAGGGTCTGCAACGTGCAGAGCGTGCGGGCATCCAGACGCTTACGCTGTCCAAGGATGTATATGCCGACCCCATCGCCGCCGACGAGATCATCGCGCACGAGCTGCTCGAGCGCGGCTGCGAGTATGTGGTCATGGCCGGCTACATGCGCATGGTGCATACACCGCTGCTGGCGGCGTTTCCCAACCGCGTGGTCAACTTGCATCCGGCGCTGCTGCCGAGCTTTACCGGTGCGCATGCGATTGACGATGCCTTTGTGCGCGGCGTCAAGGTAACTGGCGTGACCGTGCATTTTGCCAACGAGGTCTACGACAACGGTCCCATCATCGCCCAGCGTGCGCTGGCTGTTGAGGAGGACTGGGATGTCGACACGCTCGAGGAGCACATCCACGCGATTGAGCACGTGCTGTATCCCGAGGTCGTGCAAATGCTCGCCGACGGCCGCGTCCACGTGCTGGAGAGCGGCAAGGTCGCAATTGATGCGCCCCGCGGCTAGCGGCGCACAGTACAATTTAGTTGAGTGGTCAAGGTGGTCATTGGTGCCAAGGCGCGCGTGGCCACCTTTTGTTTTGGGTAGTCATCGGGGACGTTCTTGAATGACTAGGTGAGAGAGGTGAGCGCATGGCGGATAACGAAGCGCTGTTTGCGCCTGAGCTGGTGTTTTTTGATTGGGAGTGTGCGACGCCGGATGAGGTGTTCGCGCGGCTTGAGGGCGAGCTTGTACCGCGTGGCTACATTGCCGACGGTTGGTTCGACGCCGTTCGCACGCGCGAGGATGCCTATCCCACGGGTCTTGCCATGCCGGCGGCAAACATTGCCATTCCGCATACCGATCCGGGGTTTGTGGCCAAGCCCTATATCGCGGTGGTGAAGCCCGCCGCGCCCGTGACATTTAACGCTATGGCTGGCATGGGCGCTCCGGTGCCGGCGCAGATCGTCATCAATCTGGGCATCGCCGAGCCGGGCGGCCAGGTCGAGGCCCTGCAGGCGCTCATGAACATCTTTATGGACGCCGATGCCGCAGCCGACGTGCTCGGCCAGACCACGTCCCAGGGCATGGTCGACGCCATCCGCCGTCACTTCTAAGGTGCCGGCTGCCAGAGCTGTCCCCTTTGCACCAAAATGGTGCAGATTAACCTGTCCCCAATGCACCAAGCGTGCCGCGGGGGCTGCGTTGTGACACAATGGCGTTTGTTCGATTCGTTATGCGAAAGGCCAACTATGGCAAATAAGAAAAAGAACCCCGCACCCGAGCCGACGCCCGAGCAGCAGGCTCGCGCCGCCTCCAGCTCTCGCAAGAAGCAGCGCAAGACCCGCGTGTCCAAGACCGTCAAGATTGTTCTGGTGGTTATCGGCGTGCTGGCAATGTTGCTTTCCGTCTCGGCCATGGCGTGCTCCGGTCTTATGTCGCAGACCGAGGACACCTCGGGCTACAAGCTGACCGGCGGTGTTGCCGCCACCATCAACGGCACCAACCTCACCGAGGACACCGTGACCGAGCAGATCATGAGCATGCGCACGTCCTATGGTTATACCAAGGACAAGGATTGGGCGCAGTACCTGGTCAACAACGACCTTACGCCCAAGAAGTACCGCAAGCAGCTCATCGATTCCTACACGCAGCAGATTCTGCTTCAGCAGGCGCAGAAGGAAAACGGCGTGACGGTGTCGGATGAGGAAGTCGAGAAGGCTTGGAAGGACGCGTGCAAGAGCGCGGGCGGCGCCAAGACCTTTAAGAAGACCCTTAAGACTTACGGCTACACCGAGGACACCTATAAGAGCTCGCTCAAGGAGAGCCTGGCGCAGCAAAAGCTCAAGGAAGCCGTGGCGCCCACCAGCAAGCCCAAGGACAGCGAGATCGTCGATTACATCAACGAGAACCTGTCGAAGTACAACGATGCCCGCCGCTCGTCGAACATCCTGATCAAGGTCGATTCCGACGCATCCGACGAGGACAAGGCTGCCGCCAAGGCCAAGGCGCAGGAGTGCCTGGACAAGATTAACTCCGGCGAGCTGAGCTTCGAAGACGCCGTGAAGCAGTACTCCGACGATACCGGCTCCAAGGATAAGAAGGGCGATGTGGGTTGGGACAAGCTCACCACCTTCGTCGACAGCTATCAGGCGGCGCTCGAAGGCCTTAACAAGGGCGACGTGAGCGACGTCGTCGAGTCGACGTATGGTTACCACATCATCAAGTGCACCGACTACTTCCATGTCGATAGCCAGGTCGATGACATTAAACAGGTGCCCAAGGACATCAAGAAGTATGTCTCCAACGTGGTGAAGACGCAGGCAGAGAGCACTGCGTACAGCGAGTGGCTGGAGCAGTACAAGAAGGATGCCGACATCACCGTCAACCCCATGCCCAAGGACGTGCCGTACAACGTCAGCCTGAAGGGCGTCACCAAGAGTTCGACCGACAATTCGTCGACGACTGAGTAATCATGGGGCGGCGCTCGTGTGAGTGCCGCCCGCACTATTGAGGAGGATTTGCAGATGACCAACGAAGAGCTGCAGAAGGAAATGATCGCCGCCATGAAGGCTAAGGACAAGGTTCGCCTGTCCATCATTCGCCAGGTTAAGGCCGAGGTGAAGAATATCGAGGTCAACGAGCGCCGCGACGTGACCGAGGAAGACGTCAACAGCATGATCAAGCGTCTCATCAAGCAGACGAGCGAGACGCTGGAGATGTCCATCAAGGCCGGCACCGACCAGGACCGTACCGACAACCTGACCGAGCAGGTCAAGATTCTGGAGAGCCTGCTGCCCGCGCAGGTTTCGGGCGAGGAGCTCGAGGCCCTGATTGAGCAAGTTATCGCCGAGCTGGGTGCCACGTCCAAGAAGCAGATGGGCCAGGTCATGGGCGCTCTGGGCAAGGCCACCGGCGGCAACTTCGACAAGCCTGCCGCGGCAAAGATCGTCGGAGCCAAACTCGCGTAATTTGTTACGCGGTTTTACCAAACCGCGTAACGCCTCGACGCTGCAAACCCGTACACGCGGCAATCTGACGTTCAATTTCAAGGGCGCGACCATAAGGTCTGCGCCCTTTCATTTCACGTCACCTTGCTCGCGTGTACGGGTTTTCGCTGACTTATGCTCAACAAGGGCGGTTGGGCGCTCACTGGGGACAGACTTAAATGAGTGCCCAATGAGTGGGTGGAAGATTGCGGGTTCTTTACGGGAATGTAGTGTGGGCTGCGGAAACGTGGTTCTTTCCGTACAATAGTTCAACTCGTGTAAACGCAGGGAAGGGACATTCATGGCAGACATGATCGAGATCAAGCATCTCAACAAGTACTTTGGCGACCTGCATGTGCTCAAAGATATCAACCTCACCGTCAAGCGCGGCGAGAAGCTCGTAATGATCGGGCCTTCCGGCTCGGGTAAGTCGACGCTCATCCGTTGCGTTGATTATCTGGAGGAGCCCACGTCGGGCGAGGTCATCATCGACGGTACGCCGCTTACCAAAAAGAATCACCTGGAGATGGCTCGCAAGTATAGTTCCATGGTGTTTCAGCAGTTCAACCTGTATCCCAACATGACGGTGCTGGGCAACCTGACGCTCGCGCCCATCAAGCTACAAAAGAAGAGCAAGGAGGAGGCGACCGAGATCGCCATCGCCGCGCTCAAGCGCGTCGGCATGGCGCATAAGGCCGGCGAGTATCCGCAGAACCTCTCGGGCGGTCAGCAGCAGCGTATCGCCATCGCCCGCGCCCTGTGCACCAAGCAACCCATCATCCTGTTTGACGAGCCTACCTCGGCACTCGACCCCGAGATGGTCCAGGAGGTTCTGGACGTTATGATTGAGCTCGCGCAGGAGGACATCACCATGATCTGCGTGACGCATGAGATGGGCTTTGCGCGCCAGGTGGCCGACCGCGTCATCTTTATGGAGGACGGCCGCATTCTGGAGGAGGGTACGCCCGAGCACTTCTTCGATAACCCCGAGAACCCGCGCTGCCGCGAGTTCCTGTCCAAGATTCTGCACTAGGCGCGGTGATGGACATGACGGATATGACGAGGGCGGCCGTGTCACGCCGTCACTTTTTGCAGCTGGCGGGCGCCGGCATGCTTGCGCTGACGGGGACCGCGCTTATCGGTTGCGGTAACTCTACCAGCGGCGAGGGCTCCGACAAGGGGTCCAAGCTTGCGGCCATTAAGTCGCGTGGTCATCTGAATGCCGGCGTCAAGAAGGACGTTCCCGGCTATGGCTATTACGACACCGCCAAGGGCCGCTTTGAGGGCATGGAAGTCGATTTGTGCTACCAGATCGCCGCTGCCGTCTTTGGCGTGAGCTACAAGGAGGCCCGCGCCCAGGAGCTTGTCGAGTTTACCGACGTAACGCCCAAGACGCGCGGCCCGCTGATCGATAACGGCCAACTCGACGTGGTCGCGGCGACCTACACCATCACCGACGAGCGCAAGAAGAGCTGGGATTTCTCGACGCCGTACCGCACCGACTACGTTGGACTCATGGTCAAGAAGCGTTCGGGCTTTACCTCGATTGAGGACCTGGACGGCAAGGTCATCGGCGTGAGCCAGGGTGCCACCACGCAGGGCCTGATCGAGCAGATGATCAAGGGCAACGGCTTTAGCTGCAAGCCCGAGTTTAGGGCCTTTAGCGGCTACCCCATCATCAAGAGCTCGCTCGATGCCGGCAATATCGACGTCTTTGCCATGGACCGCTCCACGCTGGCCGGTTACATGAACGAGACCGTTGAGCTGCTGCAGCCCGAGGTCAAGTTTGGCGAGCAGGGCTACGGCGTGGCGACCAAGAAGGGCTGCGACCTTTCGGCCGTGGTCGATCAGGTGATTTGCGATCGTCTGGCCGACGGCTGGCTCGACCAAGAGGTCAAGACCTGGGGTCTTGTATAGGCGCATCGTCCAAGGAAGGAATCAAATGCTCGAAGGATTATTTGACGCCGACCGTTGGTCGACGACATTCCAAAACATGGGGCCCTTCTGGGAGGGCTTTGGTGTGACGCTGCAGGTGGTTGTTGCCGGTCTGTTGCTGTCGCTGGTGCTGGGCACGCTGCTGGGCGTGTTCTCGACCACGCGTTCGCGCGTGCTGCGTGGTATTAGCCGCGTGTACGTGGAGTTTTATCAGAACACCCCGTTGCCCGTGCAGGTGCTCTTTATGTACATGGCCGGCCCACAGTTTTTGCAGGCCATAACCGGCGCCGACCAGCCGGTGCGCATCGCACCGTTTGTGCTGGGCTTTTTGGGTGTGGGCCTGTATCACGCGGCCTACATCTCGGAGGTCATCCGCACCGGTATCGAGGCGGTTCCGCGCGGTCAGATGGAGGCGGCCCAGAGCCAGGGCTTCACCCGTGCCCAGGCGTACTGGTACATCGTGCTGCCCCAGACGTTCAAGATCATTCTGCCGCCGCTGTGTAACCAGGCACTCAACCTGGTCAAGAACACGTCGGTGCTGGCGCTCGTGGCCGGCGGCGACCTTATGTATCGTTCCGACAACTTTGTGAGTCTGTACGGTTACCTGCAGGGATACATCGTCTGCTGCCTTATGTACTTCATCATCTGCTTTCCGCTCGCCATGCTGGTGCAGTGGCTCGAGCGCCGCTCCAAGGAGCGTCCGCGCGGCGTGAGCCTGGCCGAGCTGGGGCTCGACAACGTAGAGGAGGCCTAGCGCATGGAAATCTTCAACGCGACCAACCTGCTCTACATCTGGGGCGGCTTTGTTAAGACCATCGAGATCTCGGCGCTGTCGATCTTTTTCTCGCTCATCTTTGGCACGGTGCTGGCGCTCGTTAAGAGTTATGCGCCCCGCCCGTTCCGTATTTTGGTGAGCGTCTATATCGAGCTGTTCCGCTGCACGCCGAACCTGCTGTGGATTCTGTTTATCTACTTTACGGTGCAGGGTTTGGACATTGTGATTTCGACCATCGCCTTTACGCTGTTTACCAGCGCTGTTATGGCCGAGATTGTGCGCGGCGGCCTCAACTCGATTCCGCGCGGCCAGTTTGAGGCAGCGCAGAGCCAGGGCTTCGGCTTCTTTGCCACCATGCGCTACATCATTCTGCCGCAGACGTTTAAGACGATCATTCCGGCGCTGTTTAGCCAGTGTACGACCGTCATTAAGGACAGCTCGTATCTTTCGGGCATTAACGTTGCCGAGCTCATGTACACGGCAAATGTCGTGATGGCCCACGCGATCGACCTGTCGCAGGTGCTTATGCTCTACGGTCTGGTGTTTGCGATGTACTTTGTGCTCAACTTTGGTATCTCGCTGCTGGTGAGAGCATATCAGAGGCGAATGGTGGCAGCGTAGCCTGGCTTTCCCTGGTACGCTATCGTGGGAAAAGGCGATAGACAGCCTTTTTCTCATTTGTTAGAAAGGAATCGCGATGAGCGATCTGGAGAACAAGAAGAGTCCTGTGGTCATTACCATCGCGCGCGACTTTGGCGCCGAGGGCCACGAGATTGGTCGCATGCTTGCCGACGAGTTGGGGATTCCGCTGTATGACAACGAGCTGCTGGTACGTGCGTCGCTGCGTGCGGGCGAGTCGCTCGACAAGATGGCTGCCTACGACGAGCGCCTGGCCGTGGAGAACATGGCGTTTCTGCCCGACCGCTACGACGCCCGCTCGTACTCGGACAAGTTGTTCCAAAAGATGAGCCAGGTGATTTTGGATCTGGGCGAGACCGAGAGCTGCATTATCGAAGGCCGCCTGTCCGATTACCTGCTGCGCAACAATCCCAACCACATTGCCGTGTTGGTGACCGCACCCTTTGAGGACCGCGTCGAGATAGTGCGCAAGAAGCGCGGCCTTAACAAAAAGAAGGGCGCCAAGCTGGTCAAGCAGCAGCAGAAGGCGCGCGAGGCGTTCTATAAGCGCTACAGTGCCGGAAAGTGGAAGATGACGAGCGGCAAGGACATCGTCGTCAACCGCGCCAAGCTGGGCCGCGAGGGTTGCAAGGACGTCATCGCCGCAGCCTACCGCTACAAAGTCGCCCAGCTCGAAGGCTAACCGACCAAAACCACCACAAAGGGCAGGCACCTTTGTGGTGGTTTTTGTTTTAGGCGGAGGGGAAGGCCTTGGCGGCAGTGCCTATCCTCGGCTTTTGCAAATCTCGATCTGTAACACCAAGCCAGCGAAAATGGCTCTAACTGTTACAGATTTAGATGAACCGTTCGGCCGTCAGCCCAACGTCTTGATCTGTAACACCAGGCGGCATATTTGGTCTCTAACTGTTACAGATTGAGATGCAGCGTGGGCGGCCGGCACAATATCTCGATCTGTAACAACTACAAGGCTCAACAGGGCCTAACTGTTACAGATTGAGATAAAACGACCGGGCAAGTCCCCAACCACCACAAAGGTGCCTGTCCCCTTTGTGGTGGTTGGGGTGGTCGGCATAGAAAAAGTCCCCGCCGGGCGTGTGCTCGACGGGGACTTTGCCGTTTGGTGGCTAGCACTGCAGGTGATTACTCGCCCAGCAGGCTCTTGGTGATGGAAGCGGCGGCCTTCTTGCCGGCGCCCATCGCCAGAATGACCGTAGCGGCACCGGTGACGATGTCGCCGCCGGCCCAGATGCGGGGATCGGTGGTCTGGCCGGTCTCCTCGTCGGCGACGATGTAGCCCCACTTGTTGAGCTCCATCTTGCCGCCGATCTTCTTTGCGAAGGGGTTGGCGTTGGTGCCGATAGCCGAGATCGCGACGTCGCAGGGGATCTCCTCGATGGCGCCCTCGATGGGCACCGGGCGACGACGGCCGGACTCGTCAGGCTCGCCGAGCTCCATCTTCTGGACCTTGACGGCGCACACGGAGCCGTCCTCGCCAGCGACAAACTCGAGCGGGGAGACGAGCGGCAGAACCTCGACGCCCTCGGCCTTAGCATGGTGCAGCTCGGCGCGACGGCAGGGCATCTCGTCCTCGGTACGACGGTAGGCGATGATGGCGTGCTCGGCGCCCAGGCGCTTGGCGGTACGGACGGCGTCCATGGCCACGTTGCCGCCGCCAAAGACAACGACGTTCTTGCCGTGCTTGGTGGGGGTGTCGTACTCGGGGAACTTGTTGGCCTTCATCAGGTTCACGCGGGTGAGGTACTCGTTCGCGAAGAAGACGTTGGGCAGGTTCTCGCCGGGGACGTTGAGGAACTTGGGCAGGCCAGCGCCGGTCGCCACGTAGATGGCGTCGAAGCCCTGCTCGAACAGCTCCTCGGCCGTGGCCATGTTGCCCACGACGGAGTTGTACTCAAACTTGACGCCCATGTCCTCCAAGCCGTCGATCTCGCGCTTGACGACTGCCTTGGGCAGGCGGAACTCGGGGATGCCGTAGACCAGCACGCCGCCGCCGGTGAAGAAGGCCTCGAAGACGGTAACGTCAAAGCCGTTACGGGCGAGCTCGCCGGCGCAGGTGATGCCGGACGGGCCGGAGCCGACGACGGCGACCTTCTTGCCGTTCTTGGGGGCCATCTTGGGCGTGGAAGCGAGCTCGGGGCGGTCACCCAGGAAGCGCTCGAGCTGGCCGATGGCCACGGGCTCGGACTTCTTACCGCGGATGCACTTGCCCTCGCACTGGTTCTCCTGCGGGCAGACGCGGCCGCAGATGGCGGGAAGCATGGAGTCCTCGCGGATGGTATCGAGAGCGCCGCCGAAGTCCTTCGCGCGGATCTGCTCGATAAAGCGGGGGATGTTGATGTTGACGGGGCAGCCCTCAACACAGAACGGCTTCTTGCAGTTGAGGCAGCGCTCGGCCTCGGCCAGCGCCATCTCCTCGGTGAAGCCCTTGTCGACGGGGCGGAAGTCGCAGGCGCGCTCGGCAGCCGGCTCCTCGTTATCGGGGGTGCGGGGCGACTTCATATCGGCAACGAAACGACCGTTAACTAGTGGCATGCGCAGCTCTTTTCCTCATAGGCCTTGAGGGACTCGCCCTCTTCGGAACGGTAAGCGGCCTGGCGGGCACGAAGGTCATCCCAGTCGACCAGGGTGGCATCGAAGTCGGGGCCGTCGACGCAAGCGAACTTGGTCGCGCCGCCCACCTCGACGCGGCAGCAGCCGCACATGCCGGTGCCGTCAACCATGATGGGGTTGAGGGACGCGGTGATGGGGGTGTCGTACTTCTGGGCGGTGAGGGTCGAGAACTTCATCATCGGAACGGGGCCGACGCAGAAGACCTGGCTCACGGCCTTGTCCTGCAGCAGGCGCTCCAGCGGAGCGGTGACAACGCCCTGCTCGCCGTAGGAACCGTCATCGGTGGTGATGTGGATGTGGTCCTCGTCGAGGAGCTCGCGGAACTGGTCCTCCATGAGCAGGAGGTCCTTGGTGCGGGCGCCCATGATGGCGTGGACCTCGTGACCGGTCTCGACCAGGTGCTTGGCGACCGGGAAGGCAATTGCCAGGCCGACGCCGCCGCCAATGACGGCGCAGGGGCCCTCGGCCATCTCGGTGGGAACGCCCAGCGGACCCACGACGTCGCGCAGCGACTCGCCGGCCTCGTAGGTGGACAGCATCTCGGTGGTCTTGCCGATCACCATGAAGATGAACTCGACCCAGCCCTCGTCACCGTTCCAGCCGGCCAGGGTAAACGGGACGCGCTCGCCCGTCTCGTTGGCGCGAACCATGAGGAACTGTCCAGCGTGCGCATGCTTGGCGATTGCGGGCGCCTCGATGCGGAACTTGAACACCTTCTCCGAGAACTGCGTCTTCTCCAGGATCTTATACATAGAACCCCTCTCTTGTTAGGGCTGCCGAACCGTGCCTCCACGGAAATGGGCGGTAGCCCGAATAAAACCGTACGCGCACAGGCGTTGTGCAGACATACGGTGCAAATTATACCCTCATGGACATGCCGTTTACGTGTATCTTCGGCAGGTGGGAAAAGGGTTTATCCACTTCGGCCTACCAAAGGGGGAGAGGTTTATTTTGGCAGGTTTTATCAGGCAAAACGGCAAAGGGGGCCGGCCCGCGCATTGGTGAGGCCGGCCCCCTTTGGGGTGCTATGTGTGCATGGCGGCGCACGGTTTATTGCGATGCCGCAACTGGGGCGTTTCCGCAGGTAAAACCTGCCAAAATAAACCTGTCCCTAAATGGTAGGTTTTAGTGCTTGCCGTTGGCGGAGGCGGCGCCGTTGACGTGGTCGCGGGCGTAGATTACGCCGTGCACGATGGCCAGACCGGCGGCGTCGGCGGCGCGGGCGCAGGTGTCCTGGAAGTTCTCGGCCTCGCGGGCGCGCAGCTGCTTGAGCACATAGTCTGCCACGGCCATCTTGCCGGGAGGGTTGCCGATGCCGGTGCGGATACGGCTAAAGTCGCGGCTGCCCATCTTGTCGATGATGGAGCGCAGGCCGTTGTGGCCGGCGTGGCCACCGCCCACCTTGACGCGCACGTCACCGGCGGGAATGTCAAGCTCGTCGTGGATGACGAGCAGCTCCTCGGCCTTGATCTTGTACTCGCGGCAGAGCTTGGAGATGGGTCCGCCCGAGGTATTCATATACGACTGCGGCTTGACCAGCACGATCTGGCGCTTGCCACCCTCTTCCTCGGGATCGTTGATGTTGATGAGCGCGACCTCGGCGCCTGCCTGGTTTTTCCAGTAGGTGACACCGGCCTGACGGGCCAACTCGTCGATTGCTTTGAAGCCAGCGTTGTGGCGGGTCTCGGCATACTCATCGCCAGGGTTGCCAAGTCCGGCAACCATGCGAATCTTAAGCGGCTGTGCAGCTGCCATAGGCTTCCTTTCGTTACATAAGAAGTTCGTTCAACGACAAAGGCTACCACGCCCGCCGAAGGCGAGGAAAGGGCACGGCAAAGTCATTTCAGAAAACAGCTGCCCCGAGACAGCAGGAAGCCCGGTAGGCCGGGAGGGGTTATCTAAGCCGACATCCCGCAGCCGCGAAGCGGCGAGGACGTCGGCGTGATAACCCCGCAGGCCTACCGGGCTTCCGGTGGGATGCGAGGGTCAAGCGACTACAGCGCGAAGTCGCCGCCGACGAGCGTGGAGACGGGCTCCTCGTGGTAAACGGCGGAGATGGCCTGAGCGAACTCCTCGGCGACCGAGATAGTCTTGATCTTGCCGCCGACCTCGACGGGGATGGCGTCGGTGACGACGCACTCGACGATGGGGGCATCGTTCAGGCGCTCGATGGCCGGACCGGAGAAGATGCCGTGGGTGGCGCAGACGTAGATGTCGCCGGCGCCCATAGCCTTGAGCTCCTTGACGTTGGCGCACAGGGTGCCAGCGGTGTCGATCATGTCGTCGTTGATGATGCAGGTCTTGCCCTTGATGTCACCGATGATGCCCATGACCTCGGCGGCGTTGTGGCGCGGACGGCCCTTGTGGGCGATGGCCAGGTCGCAGCCGAGCATGTCGGACAGCTTCTTGGCGGCCTTGGCGCGACCCACGTCGGGGGAGACGACAACCAGGTTGTCGGTGTCGAAGTGCATGTCGTTGTAGTACTGGCCAAACAGCGGCAGTGCGGACAGGTGGTTAACCGGGATATCGAAGAAGCCCTGGATCTGGCCCTGGTGCAGGTCGAGGGTGATGATGCGGTTGACGCCGGCACGCTCGAGCAGGTTGGCGACGAGGCGGGCGGTGATGGGCTCGCGCGGGCCGGCCTTGCGGTCCTGGCGGGCATAGCCGTAGTGGGTGATAACGGCGGTGATGGAGCGGGCGGATGCGCGCTTGGCAGCGTCGGTGGCGATGAGCAGCTCCATGAGCATGTCGTTGACGTTGCCGCCGGCCACGGACTGAATCAGGAAGACGTCGGCGCCGCGGACGGTCTCGTCGTAGCGGGCGTAAATCTCACCATTGGCGAACTGCTTTAGCGTAAGGCCCGAAAGCTCGACCCCAAGGTACTCAGCAATCTTCTGAGCGAGGGGACGGTTGGAGGAACCGGAATACACGCGGATGGACTTGCGCATATTCTCCGACTTCTCGGGATCATTAATCGGCATTACCCTTCTCCTTTATACATCGAATGCCATATAGATGCCTTGTTGCATTGTAACCGCGCGGCGGGGTTTATCGGGTCCTGATAACGTCTTTACCGCCAACGGACACGAACCGACCACTCATCCGGTTGCGCAGGTCACGATAGAAAAAGGAGCCGCCCCCATGGAGCAGCTCCTTTTGTGCTTGGTAAAACGTTATACCTCGTCGTCCTCGTGCAGGCGGCGGCGGTAATCGGCGGCCCAGCCCTCAATATTTACCTGACGGGCGCGGCCCAGACCGAGCGCGTCTGCCGGGACCGGCTCGGTGATGACGGAGCCAGCGGCCACGAGCGCGCCGTCGCCGATCTGGGCGGGCGCGACCATCATGGTGTCGGAGCCAATGAAGGCGTCCTTGCCGATGACGGTCTTGTGCTTGTGCACGCCATCGTAGTTGCAGGTGATGGAGCCCGCGCCCACGTTGACGCCGGAGCCCATGGTGGTGTCGCCGATGTAGGACAGGTGCGGCACCTTTGAGCCCTCGCCGATCGTGGACTTCTTGATCTCCACGTGCGTGCCGGCCTTGGAGCCGTCGAGCATGTGGGTGCCCGGGCGCAGGTAAGCGCGCGGGCCGCAGTCGACGCCGTTCTCGATGACGGCCTCGATGGCGATGGTCTCATCGATGGTGCAGCCGCTGCCGACAGTGGTGTCGGTGAGGCGGCTGTTGGGGCCAAGCTGGCACTCCTCGCCCACGGTGACGTGGCCGATCAGGTGCGTCTGCGGCCATACGACGGTGTCGCGGCCGATGGTAGCGTCGGGGCCGATCCAAGCCTGCGTGGGGTCGATGAACGTGACGCCCTCGGCCATCCAGTGCTCGTTGATGCGGTCGCGCGCGATGGCGGTGAGCTGCGCGAGCTGGATACGGCTGTTGACGCCCAGACCGTCGCGGTAGTCGTCGCAGTGGAAGATGGAGACAGCCTGGCCGTGGCCTTTGAGGATCTCGAGCATGTCGGGCAGGTAGTACTCGGATTGCGCGTTGTCGTTGCCGATCTCGTTAATGTGGGCGGCGAGCTGCGCGCCGTCAAAGGCGTAGCAGCCGGCGTTGCACTCCAGCAGCGTGGCGGCCTGCTCGGGCGTGCAGTCCTTCTGCTCGATGATGCGCTCGATCTGACCATCGGCGCCCAGCTTGATGCGGCCGTAGCCAAAAGGATCGGGCGGGGTCATGGTCATGACGGTGCAGGCGAGCTCGCCGGTGGCGACGGTTTGCGCGAACTTGGCGACGGTGTCGGCGGTGATGAGCGGCAGGTCGCCGTTGAGCACCACGACGGGGCCTTGCGTGATGCCACAGGCCTCGAGCGCGACCTTCACGGCGTGACCGGTGCCCAGACGCTCGGTCTGCTCGACGCACTCGACCTTGGTGGCGCTGTTGGCGTAGGCGCCGTCGATGAGGGCGCGCATCTCGTCGGCGTGGCTGCCGATGACAACCACGACGCGGCTGCAGCCGGCCTTGATGGTAGCGTCGACGATCCACTGGACCATGGGCTTACCCAGGATCTTGTGCGAAACCTTGCAGTGGTTCGACTTCATGCGGGTGCCCTCGCCGGCAGCGAGGATAATTGCGGTTGCGTCCATGTGATCTCCTGTTACGTTATAGAGACGTGTGTTTGGAAACGATACACGGCGCAATATGATACCGCAGGCATATGACGAGCGCGTAACGATTGGTTTGCGGCGGTTGAGGCTTGCGCCGCCGGCGTGGCGTTTGCACTGCGTACGTGCGGCGTTGGCGGTGCTGCGGAGCTGTTGTTTGAGCGAGGGGACGGGGGTGCCCGTGGACAACATACGAGAGGAGTTTGGCGGCGAGCCCGTCGCGGCATTCTCGATGTCGCATCCGGCTGTGCCGGCACTCTATATAGTGCTGACGCTGGGGCTCACTATGTTCTCGATGCAGCCGGTACTGATTGCGCTGTCACTTGCGGGCGGGCTGGCGTATGGATTTGCGACGCGTGGGGCTGCCCGCACGCTGGGCGCACTCCGCTGGCAGCTGCCGGTGATTTTGATCGTCGCGGTGCTCAATCCGCTGTTTAGCGCCTCGGGCTCGACGGAGCTGTTCCGTATTGGCATGCGCGCGGTGTATCTGGAGAGCATGGTATACGGCCTGTGCATGGGCGGGCTGTTTGTGGCGAGCGTGCTGTGGTTTGAGGCGGCGGCGTCGATGCTCGAATACGACAAGGTGCTCGCGCTGCTGGGCAATGCCGCACCGGTGATTGCGCTCATGATCTCGATGTGCATGCGGCTTATCCCGCAGTTTTTGCGCCGCGGTCGTACGGTGCTGGCGGTGCAGGATGCGATTGATGTGCCGGGCCGCGCGCCGGCCGACCCCGTGCGCTCGCGTTTGCGGGCATCGAGTGTGTTGATGGGCTGGGGCATGGAAGATTCGCTGGAGCGCGCGGACGCGATGCGCTCGCGCGGGTGGGGTGCCGCGACGCGTCGTACGACGTATGCGCGGTATCGACTGGGGCGCAGCGACGTTGCCGCGCTGGCCGGGCTCGCACTGTTTGGTGCTGCCGCGGTGGCAGTGGCGTGGACCGCGACGACGCAGTATTCGTTTTATCCGCAGCTCTCGGTGCCGGCGCCGTGGCCGGGCTATGTCGTGTACGCTGCCTGGATGGTGCTGCCTTGCGCGTTTCATGCGATTGATGAGAAGAGGTTTGGCTGATGGCTCGGTTGGATAGGGGCCCGGTGTCGGGCGCGGCGTGCGGCCCGGATATTCCGGCGATTGAGGTGCAGGGCCTTAGTTTTGCCTATCCCGGGGCCGAGGCACCGGTGCTCGAGGGGCTTGATTGGCGTGTTCCCCAAGGTGCATTTGCGCTGCTTGTTGGCGGTACCGGTTCGGGTAAGTCGACGCTGCTGTCGCTGCTCAAGCCCGAGATCGCTCCGGCGGGCGAGCGCACTGGTGATGCGCGCGTGCTGGGCGAGAACGTTGCCGACATGGACGTGCGGGCATCGGCGGAGCGCGTGAGCTATGTGTTCCAGGATCCCGAGAACCAGATCGTGTGCGAAACCGTGTGGCACGAGATGGCGTTTGGCCTGGAAAACTTGGGGCTAGCACGTGATGAGATGCGCCGTCGCGTAGCTGAGACCAGCTATTTCTTTGGTCTGGAGGACTGGCTTCATCGCGATACCGATACGCTTTCGGGCGGCCGCAAGCAGCTGCTGTCGCTTGCCGCCGTCCTGGCGCTGTGTCCGCGTGTGCTGCTACTCGACGAGCCCACGTCTCAGCTCGATCCCGTTGCCGAGAAGAATTTTCTGCACGCGCTGTTTCGTGTGAATCGCGAGCTGGGCTGCACGGTTGTTGTGGCTACGCATCAACCGCGCCCAATGCTCGAGTATGCGACGTGTGCGTACCGGATTGAGGACGGTCGCGTGCGCGAGGTGGCGGATATGGCTTCTTTGGGGCGTCGAGAATCGCTGTTTTCCGACGACATGTTGGGGTGGGGTGCCGTCCGATGTGCAAAAAACGGAGTATTCAGCAGGCGTGAGGACAATTTGGGCTCTCTGGAGCCGCCCGGGGACGTATCGAGCGCGAAAAAAAGTTCGGAATTGGACAAATCGTCCGAATTTGTGGCGCAAACGTCGCTCGAGAACGGCTCAGAAGCCTTCCCGCGCACGGATGGGAGCAGAATACTCCAAAAAATGCACGGCGGGTCGGCTACCACCCTGGCAGGGAGCTGGTTTCGCTACGATCGCGCGGGCGGTTGGGTTCTGCGCGGGCTCGACGTGGCGTTTTCGGCCGGTGCGGTGCATGCGATCGTGGGCGGCAACGGATGCGGTAAGTCGACGATGCTCTCGGTGCTGGCGAAGACCGCCAAGCTGCAGCGCGGTCGCATGGTGCGCGGAGCGGCCTCGGCGGCGCTGCTGCCTCAGAACCCCAAAGCATTGCTGGTTGCCGAGACGGTTCGCGATGAGCTGATGGAATGGGCCTCGACCTGCGGATATGACGAGAACTTGGCGCGGGAGCGTGCGGCGAGCTTGGGGCTGTCGGGTCTGGATGGGCGCCATCCGTACGATCTTTCGGGCGGGCAGCGTCAACTGCTTGCATTGGCAAAACTGCTGCTAATCGGCCCCGAACTGCTATTGCTCGATGAGCCCACCAAGGGTCTAGACTTGTTCAGCCGCCGCATCATCGCCCGCGCCCTGCGTGACCATGCGAAGGTTGGTGGCACCGTCATCATGGCGACGCACGACCTGGACTTTGCCGAGCAGGTTGCCGATGACATTTCCATGATGTTTGATGGCGAGATCGCCTGCATGGAGCCGCCGACCGACTTCTTTGCCGACAACGTGTTTTATAGGGCGTGATGGGATGGCGGATTATCGCATCGTGCGCCTACTCGCAAAACTGGAGATACCGCTGCTGCTGGCGGTGCCAGCCGTGATGGCTGCGGCGTTGCTGGCGGGCGTTGAACAGGCGGCACTTGCCATGCTTGTCGTGGTGGCGCTGGTGCTCGCGCTGTTCTTTGCGGGTTACGAGGCGTCGCGCCCGGGACTGCGCCAGATTATGCCCACGCTGGTTCTGGCGGCGTTGGCTGCGGCGGGGCGTATTCTGTTTGGCCCCATTCCCGACTTTAAACCGGTGAGCGCCATCGCCATCATCGCAGGGGCGACGCTCGGACGCCGCAACGGCTTTATGGTTGGAGCGCTGGCGGCACTGACCAGTAATTTCTTTTTTGGACAGGGCATGTGGACGCCGTGGCAGATGTATGCCTGGGGGCTGGTTGGCTATGTTGGCGGCGCGCTAGCGTATGCGGGTGCGTTCGACCGCGTCGACGGCACCGTGCGCATGCCAGCACTGCTGGCGTACGGCTTTGCGTCGGGCCTGCTCTATGGCGTCGTGATCAACGCATATGACATCATTGGTTTTGTACAGCCGCTTACTTGGGCGGGTGCCGTGGCGCGTCTTGCCACGGCAGTGCCGTTCGATATTACGCACGGCCTTGCGACCTGCGTGTTTTTGGCCGCCTTGTACAAGCCTTGGTGCCGTCGCATTAACCGTGTCGTCGTGAAATACAGGCTGTAGGGCTGGTTGCGTCGGGGCGGGAATCAATACTGCCGAAGTGTCATTTCAAAACTATGCCGGTTTACGGGGCTAGATTGGCGCAGGCAGACCATGCCGGCTTTTTTCGAAATAGAGTAAGCCGTTCACCTGCGGTTTTATTATCTCGGAATTGCGTATGGTTGGGGGTTCGCGATTCAGCCCCGTAAACCGGCATAGTTTTGGAATGGCCGGCTGATATGACGGGCATCGTGGCCCTCAGAGAGCCAAATTGATCCATTTTCTTCCGTCCCCAGATGTCCCCAGGGGATCAGTTGACGGCGCTTGCCACGAAACTGGCCCATCTACTACGTTTAGCTTGATACTCCCGACCATGACCGCGTTTTATGAAAAACCGCAGGCTTTCTACCTGCGGTTTTCTTTTTGCGTTGTTCGCTGTGGTTGAGGGTGGTGGCTTAAACGTAGTAGATGGGCGTGTTTCGTGGCGGATGGGTCACGCGGACACCCTCACGAGGCCCAAAATGATCCGTTTTCCTTCGTCTCCGGGGGCAGCTGGAGCTAGAGCTCCAACGTAAGGGTGACGGGGCAGTGGTCGCTGCCGAAGATGTCGCCGCGGATGCCGGTGTCGCGTACGTTGTCGGCGATTGCGTCGCTTACCAGGAAGTAGTCGATGCGCCAGCCGGCGTTGTTCTTGCGGGCATTAAAGCGATAGCTCCACCAGCTGTAGACGCCCTCGACGTCGGGGTTTGCCGCGCGCCAGGTATCGGTAAAACCGGCGTCGAGCAGCTCGGTAAACTTGCCGCGCTCCTCGTCCGAAAAGCCTGCGTTGCCGCGGTTGGACTTGGGGTTCTTAAGGTCGATCTCCTCGTGCGCCACGTTAAAGTCGCCGCAGGTCACGACGGGTTTGCCGGTCTCGCGCTCGAGCGCGTTCAAAAAGCCGCGGTAGGCGTCGTCCCACGCCATGCGCACGTCGATGCGGGCGAGTTCATTTTGGGCGTTGGGCGTATAGACGTCGACAAACCAAAACTTGTCGAACTCGAGCGCGCAGACGCGGCCCTCGGTTACGGTTTGGGCGACGAGTGCGGCCGCCTCACCCTCGCCGGCGTAGGGTAGCAGCGCGTCGGCGTGCAGCACGCGCAGCGGTTCCTGGCGGCTAAAGACCGCAGTGCCCGAATAGCCTTTACGCTCGGCGTAGCTCCAGGTTTGGTGATAGCCGGGCAGGTCAATATCGACCTGGCCTTCTTGCAGCTTGGTCTCTTGCAGCGCCAGGATATCGACGTCGAGTTCTTGCGCGATCTGGATAAAGCTCGGGTCCTTTTTGAGCACGGCGCGCAGGCCGTTGACGTTCCACGAGGCGAAAGTGTAAGTCTGAGGCATGGTGTCCTTTCGACGGGGTTGGCAGGCTTAAGATTAGCGCAACAGGGGCGGGGTGGGCTCCGTGGGCGACGGCGCAATCGCAGCCGCCCCGACCAACATGGACGGAGGACAAACATGACGCAAGCGATAACAGATCCCAAGCAGGCCTCCGCGGCGTTGGCGGAGCTGTTCGACACCCACGAGCGCGTGGTTTTCTTTGGCGGCGCGGGTGTTTCCACGGCAAGCGGCATTCCCGATTTCCGCAGCGTGGACGGTCTGTATCACCAGCGGTTTTCCTATCCGCCCGAGACTATGCTCTCGCACAGCTTTTACGAGACACATCCGGCGGAGTTCTTCGACTTTTACCGCACCAAGATGATCGCGCTTGGCGCCAAGCCCAACTGCTGCCACACCAAGCTGGCCGAGCTGGAGCGTGCCGGCAAGCTCGACGCCGTGGTGACGCAAAACATCGATGGCCTGCATCAGGTGGCCGGTTCACGGCGCGTGTTTGAGCTGCACGGCTCGGTCCACCGCAATATCTGCCAGACGTGCGGCGCGGTCTACAGCGCCGAATGGATTTGCGCGCGCGAGCACGAGGATGCCGTGGGCGTGCCCGTGTGTCCTGCGTGCGGCGGTCGCATCAAGCCCGATGTGGTCCTCTACGAAGAGCCGCTCGATGAGCGTGTGCTTACCGGCGCCGTTGCTGCCATCGCCGCAGCCGACGCCCTCGTCGTGGGCGGAACCTCGCTCGTAGTGTATCCGGCGGCGGGCCTCACGCGTTACTTTACTGGCGATACGCTGGCCATTTGCAATTTGGCGCCCACCGATCAGGATGCAAATGCCGACCTGCTGATTTCTTGCGACATCGCGGCCGCGTTTGCGTTCTAGCCCGTGTGCGCGGATACAATAGAAAGACTGAGTGCAAAGCGACCCCGCCGCCAGCTCCCCAAGCTCGGCGGCGTGGGCATTTTAGGAGGATGTTCATGGCGAACGACAGCAAGACATGGCGGTGCGGAAAGTATGAGCTCAGCTTTGACCGTCCGCGCATCATGGGCGTCCTCAACGTGACGCCCGATTCGTTTAGCGACGGCGGGGAGCACTTCGACCCGGATGCCGCCATCGAGTACGGCCTGGCGATGCTTGACGCCGGCGCCGACATCATCGACGTGGGCGGTGAGTCCACGCGCCCCGGCTTTACCCCGGTTAATCCCGACGAGGAGGCTCGCCGCGTGCTGCCCGTGGTGCGCGCGCTGGCCAAAGAGGGCGCCATCGTCTCGATCGACACGCGCCACGTGGCGGTTGCCAAGGCGGCCGTGCGCTGCGGCGCCTCGATCGTCAACGACGTGACGGGCTTCACCGACCCCAAGATGGTCGAGTTTGTTAAGACGAGCACCTGCGGCGTCATCGTGATGCATGCCGGCGAGGTCGCCGCGCCCGCACGCACGCACGCAACGGTGCAGCTCGATACCTCGGCTGCGGCGTTTGTTGCCGAGAAGGCGCGTGAGGCGGCTGCCGAGGCCGCGCGTGAGGCTGAGAAGCCGGCTCGCCGCCGTCGCGGCAAGTTGCTGGGCGAGCCTAAGCCGGAGGCCAAGCTTCCGGGCGGCGTGGTGCAGCCCTCGTTGCCGTTTGGCGATCCGGAGCCCGCGCCGGAGCCCACGGACGAGCAGAAGCAGGAGACGCCGGCCGCCGAGCAGGCTGCTGCCGCCGAGACCGTCGCGCCCGCGCCCGAGGCCACCGAGGCCGCATCGGAGCCCAATGACCGCCTGGCCGCCATGATGCGCCGCAGCGCCCGCCGCGAGGAAGCCTACGTGCCCACCTCGCAGCTCCGCCGCTTCACCCTGCCCGATTCGGCGCCCATCATGCGCCGCGTCATGGGCTTTCTGTCCGACCAGGCCCGCGCGCTCATCCACGCCGGCGTGTCGCGCGACCGCATCTGCATCGATCCCGGTCCGGGCTTTGGCAAGACGGCCAACGAGGACATCGTCATCCAGCGCGAGACTGCCAAGATGGCGTCACTGGGCTATCCGCTCATGTGCGCCGTATCGCGCAAGCGCTTTGTGGGCGCCGTCTCGGGCGTGACCGAGGCCGCCGAGCGCGATGCCGCTACGTTTGGCGTGTGCCTGGGCGCCATCCAGGCCGGTGCCAACATCGTGCGCGTGCACGACGCCGCGGGCTTTGCGCAGTTCCTGAACGGCTACTGGGCGGTTGCCAAGCCGCAGCCGCGCCGCGCGTTTGTGGCCGTGGGCTCCAACCTGGGGCATCGCTGTGACAACATCCGCGCCGCACGCGACATGATCGCCGAGATTCCACTCACCTGCGTGTCCAACTCCTCCAAGATCTACGAGAGCGAGCCGGCCTACGAGACGCGCCAGGACGCGTTTGCCAACGCCGTCATCGAGATTAAGACCGAGCTGGCGCCGTTGGTGCTGCTCGACGAGCTCATGAAGATCGAGGCCGAGCTGGGTCGCGACCGCTCCAAAAAGGCCAAGGCCAACGGTCCGCGCACCATCGACTTGGACCTGCTGTGGATGGACGGCGAGACCCACGGCGGCAAAAAACTGCGCCTGCCGCATCCGCTGATCGGCGAGCGTGACTTTGTGCTGGTGCCGCTCGAGGACCTGATGCACGACCCGGCGCGGTTCTTCCGCTATAACGGTGTCGAGGTCAAGGAACCCGAGGATCGCGTGGGCCATATCGTGGGCGAATTGGGGCGTATGTAGATGATCGAGATGAATGCTGTTGTCGCCGGTACCGAGCTCGACGCGGCGCGTGACGCGGGCCGCGAGGGCGTGTCCGCGGGCTGGTGCGCGTGGAGCTTGGGCGATGCTTCGCTGACGTTTTCGCTGGTTGTGCGCCCCGATGTGAACATGCATGCCTTCCACGGCCTGCCGTTTGTGGCCGCGATGGGCATGATGGACGCGCTCGTGGGCACGGCTTCGACGCCGGGGTTGGGCCTTGCCGGTAAAGTGGGTATCCAGTGGCCGAGCGATATCGTGTGCGGTGCGCCTGCGTTTGAGGCGTCGCTCGCGCGTGTTGCCGTGAACGGCGGTGCCGGTGCTGCGGGCATGTTTGCCGCGGTGACGGTTGATATTGAGCGTGCGGCGCTGGGTGAGCTTGGCGTGGATATGGCAGATGAGGCGCTGATCGAGGCATTGGCCGCCGCTGTGCTGACCCGCGTTGACGCCTGGGCGGTTGCCGCCAACACGCCGCAGGGCGCTGCCGGCCCGCTGGCTCCGGTGCTGGGCGAGTACTTTGACATGGTGCCACTGCTGGGTCGTCAGGTCGCGGCGGTGTCGCCCAACGGCTTGCCGCTCGCAGTCGGTGTGTTTGCGGGCCTGGACATCTGGGGCCGCGCGACCATCAAGACCGATGCCGGCGAGCAGGAGTTTCCGCCCGAGGCCGTACGGATTCGCGGACTGTAACGCGAGGCGCCCGCGCTCAAAGATAACGATGACAACGAAGCCCTCTTCGGCCTGTGCCGGGGAGGGTTTCGCCTATCTGGTGAATGGGTTGCCAGCACCCTATTCCTCAAAACTGAAAATCTTTCGATTTTGAGGAATAGAATTAAGCCAGCTCGGCCTTTAACGAGGTATATTCGTTGCAGAGTCTATTCCTCAAAACTGAATAATTTTCGTTTTTGAGGAATAGCGATAGAAGACCGCAGGGAGGCACCAATGAAACTCATCAATAGAACGTCATATATGGACACGTTGACGAGCCTTATTGGCGTACCGGACATCAAGGTCATAACGGGCATTCGCCGTAGCGGTAAGTCAAAATTGCTCGAGGCCCTCCGCGATTACGTGGAGGCAAATCTGTCCAATTCGAATGTCATCCATATCAATTACAACCTCGACGAGTTCGAGGGCCTGCTCGAATATCATGCCCTGCTCGCCTATGTGAAAGAGCATCGAGTGTCCGACAAGCAAAACTTCCTGCTTATCGACGAGGTTCAGATGTGCGACGGCTTTGAACGCGCGATCAACAGCCTCCATGCATCCGAGCAGTACGACATCTTCATCACCGGATCGAACGCCTTTTTGCTGTCGAGCGATCTGTCGACGCTCTTTACGGGGCGTACGTTCGAGATCGAGGTTTTCCCATTCTCGTTTGAGGAGTATCGCTTCTATAGTGACGAGGGCGAGGTCGATCGCGACTTCGATGGGTACGCGAGAACCGGCGGTATGTCCGGCTCTTACCCTTATCCACTGCAGGAGCAGCGCTACCAATATCTCTCCAATGTCTTCAAAACGCTCATCGTGAGGGATATCGTGCAGCGGCATAACGTGAGAAACGAATCGGCACTGCTGCGCATTGCCGATTACATGATGGACAACGTCTCCAACATAACGTCGGCACGCAACATTACGGATGTTTTGAACGCAGATGGGCTAAAGATAACGAACAAAACGGTCGGTGCGTACATGGGGTACCTGTGCGATGCGTTTGCCTTCTATAAAGTTCGCCGGTTCGACATTCGCGGTAAAAAATACCTTAAGAGCGGCGAGAAGTATTACCTGGCAGACCACGCGTTCAAATACGCACTGCTTGGTACACGTGATATGGATTGGGGACGCGTATACGAGAACATGGTGGCCATCGAGCTGCTGCGCCGCGGATACGAGGTATACGTCGGTGTGCTCTATAAAAAGGAAATAGACTTTGTAGCAATCAAGCGAAGCGAGAAGCTCTACATTCAGGTGAGCGACGACATCAGCTCGGATAAGACATTTGAACGCGAGATTTCACCACTGCTGAGCATTGGCGACGCGTACCCCAAGATGATTCTCGCCCGCACGCATCACGAGGCCACGGACCGCAATGGGGTGCAGATCGTGGACCTGGCGAGGTGGTTGTGCGGCGAGGCTTAGCAAAAGGTCCTATTCCTCAAAAACGAAAAAATTTCGATTTTGAGGAATAGGACCGATGCGTTGCCTAGTTCGCCGCTCGCGCTCGACTTAAACCCCGCCTTACCCCAGCTTCTGCATGCGGCGGTAGATTTCGCAGATGCCTTTGATGGTGAGCTGGCCGTCGACTATGTCGAAGGCATCAGTCGAATCGGCGACGATGCTGGCGAGGCCGCCCGTGGCGATAACGGTGGCGTCCTCGCGCCCCAGCTCGCGCTTCATGCGCGTGACCAGGCCCTCGGCCATGGCGGCGGCGCCCGTTACGGCGCCGACCTTGATGCACTCCTCGGTATCGCGGCCGATGGCATGCTCGGGCGCCTCGAGCGGCACGCTGGCGAGCTTGGCGGCTCGGGCGGCGAGCGCGTCCATGGAGATGCGGATACCCGGCGCGATCGCTCCGCCAATGTAATAACCGTCCTCGTCGATGACGTCGATATTGGTTGCGGTGCCAAAGTCCACCACGATCGCTGGGGCGCCGTAGAAGGTCTCGGCAGCGACGGCGTTGGCGATGCGGTCGGCACCAACGGCCTGGGGGCGTGCCGCCCGCAGCTTGGTCACGGCCGCCGTCTGCGGCCCGATGACGATGGCGTCTGCCGCGATGCGGTTGGCCACGGCGTGCCACTCGCACGAAAGCTGTGGCACCACGCCGGCAAAGGCGATCGCGTCGACCGCGCCGAGCGAGAGGTCGTACATCTTAAAGAAACCCATCAGGCGCACGTGGATCTCGTCGGCGGTATAGGAGCGGTCGGTGGGCATACGCCACGACTGCACCAGCTCGTCTCCGTCAAACAGGCCCATGGCCGTCTGCGTGTTTCCCATATCGATAGCGAGCAGCATGTCTACTCCAGGTGTCGGCGTAAAAGGACGCGCACCATTGTATACGTGCCGCCGGCGGCGCTCGGCTGCGATTCGTTCACGGTGATAGGGGCTGAGGGGTTCTAAATATGAAGGAATTATGCTCTACGAGATTTTCCTTGCCGCTTACCGAACTCCCGCGTAATATTCTTTCTTGCGCACATGAGGCGTCCAGACATTGCGGGGTGGAGCAGTCTGGTAGCTCGCCGGGCTCATAACCCGGAGGTCGTAGGTTCAAATCCTGCCCCCGCGACCAAGAACTTGCAGCTCGTCGGCCTAGCCGGCGAGCTTTTTTGTTATTCCGGGACTGTTTTCTCAGTCCAATTTCCAGCCTCTCAAACATAATCTCGATCTGTAACAGGTGGACCCGATTTGGGCGGCTAGGTGTTACAGATTGAGATCTTTCGGCAGGACGGTCTCAGTTTGTCTAAATCTGTAACACGAGGGACGGATTTTGCCGAGTTGTTGTTACAGATTGAGATTTTCTTGCAGGCGGGTCCCGTTTGTCTCGATTTGTAACATCTGGGGCCCATTTTGCCGAGTAACTGTTACAGATCTAGATCTTTCGGCAGACGGGATTGGTTTGTCTCAATCTGTAACAGGTAGGGGTCAAAAGTGGGTCCAGATGTTACAGATCTAGATTGTTAGGGATGGGTCGAGAGGAATGTCTCGATCTGTAACATCTAGGGTCGTTTTTGGCCTGTAGATGTTACAGATTGAGATTTTCCGCCGGGACGGTTTCGGTTTGTCTCGATCTGTAACAGTTGCTCGGCAAAATAGGGTCTTACTGTTACAGATTGAGACAAACCGGCAGCCGGCCCCGCCCCATCCACCTGCCGCTACCTGCTATCTGCCGATTTCCGTTGCGTCGCCGTGCTCCCATGTCATATCCTCTAGACAACTACGCGGCAACATCGCCGCCGCGCCTACAAGAGAGGAATGTCCATGACCGCACCCGCATCCAAACTGCTCCAGCCCATTACGGTTGGCCCCCTTGAGCTTAAAAACCGCATTATGTTCCCGCCGCTGACCACCGGCTACGAGGAGCGCGACGGTTCCATTGGCGAGCGCAGCCTGGCTTTTTACGAGCGCCTGGCCCGTGGCGGCGTGAGCTACATCGTCATCGGCGACGTTGCTCCTGTTATGACCGCAAGCCCCACGCCCAAGTTAGCGACCGACGCCCAGATCCCCACGTTTAAGGCGCTGGCCGACGCCGTTCACAAGCACGGCGCCAAGGTCGCGCTGCAGCTGTTCCACCCCGAGTACGACGTGCCCGGTGTCGGCCGCATGGTCATGGGTTCCATGGCCGCCGCCAAGGCCGCGCAGGAGGCCAAGGCCGCCGGCGACGAGGAGACCTTTGCCGCCAAGATGGCCGAGTCCAACGAGATCCGCAAGCAGGCCTACGCCAAGTTGCACCACGATATGCAGCACTTTGTGAACGAGGCGAGCGTAGAGCAGCTCACCCAGATCAAGGAGGCCATCGCCGCCTCGGCCGCTCGCGCGCAGCAGGCCGGCATTGACGCCATCGAGGTCCACGGCGACCGCTTGGTGGGTTCGCTATGTTCGGCCATCCTCAACAAGCGTACCGACGAGTACGGCGGTTCGTTCGAGAACCGCGTTCGCTATGCGCTCGAGGTCGTCGCCGCCATTAAGGAAGCCGCGCCGCAGCTGATGGTGGAGTACAAGCTCCCCGTGATCATGGAGAACCCCGACGGCACGCCGCGCGGCAAGGGTGGCCTGCAGCCCGACGAGGCCTGCGAGTTCGCCAAGCTGCTCGAGGGCGCGGGCATCGACATGATCCAGGTCGCGCAGGCCAACCACACCGGCAACATGGGCGACACCATTCCGCCCATGGGTGCCATGCCCTACAACTGGACGCTGCCGGTGGCCGAGCGCGTCAAGGCCCTGGTCTCCGTGCCGGTGGCCACCGTCGGCCGTGTTGTTTCGGTCGAGGCCGGCGAGAAGATTCTTGAGGACGGCGCGGCCGACATTATCGCCTATGGCCGCTCGCTCATGTGCGACCCCGACATTGCGCTGAAGGCCGCGACCGGCGAGCCCATCCGCGAGTGCCTCAACTGCAACAAGGGCTGCGTCGATGCGATTCAAAACCGCAAGTACATCTCGTGCGTGCTCAACGCCGAGAACGGCGACGAGGCGACCATCGCCATTAAGCCGGGCGAGGGCGACAAGAAGATCGCCGTGGTGGGCGGCGGTATTGCCGGCCTGGAGGCCGCACGCGTGGCGGCCAAGCGCGGCTACGACGTGACCGTCTATGAGGCGAGCGATCACTTGGGCGGCCAGATTGTGCTGGCGGCCGCGCCTCCGCGCAAGGATGAGATTATGCGCTCGGTCGAGTACTACGAGAAGATTCTGCCCGGCCTGGGCGTGAAGGTTGAGCTCAACCATGCCGCTCGCCCCGCGGACCTCAACGCCGCCGACGCCGCGATTGTGGCCGTGGGCGCGCATGACGTGGTCATCCCCGTTCCGGGCGCCGACTCGGAGAAGGTCGTCTCGAGCTGGGACGTGCTGGCCGGCAAGGTGGAGCTCAGCGGGCGCGTCGCCGTCATTGGCGGTGGCCTGGTGGGTATCGAGACTGCCGAGTACCTGCTGCAGCACGGCTGCGAGGTGGCGATTGTCGAGATGCTCGACAAGATTGCCGCTGGCGAGTCCGAGACCATTCTGCCGCTGATCATGAGCGACTTTGCCGCCCACAACGTGGAACAGCACGTTAAGACCCGCCTGACCGCCATTACCGACGAGGGCGTGGAGGCCGTGCACACCACCGAGGACGGTGCCGAGGAGCCGGTGAAGATCGCCTGCGATTACGTGGTGATGGCCGTGGGCTCCAAGGCCAACGCGTTTGACCTGGATGGCGTGACGGTGCCCGTGACCTGCGTGGGCGACTGCTCGGGCGAGCGCACCGCCGACATCGCGAGCGCCATTCGCACGGCGTATCATGCGGCCAACGAGCTGTAGCTGAACATCGCGGCCAGGCGGGACGGTAGCACGGATCCGTCTCGCCCGGCTGTGTCCCGTCGGGTGTCAACCGGTGCGGGGCCTGCAAGCGCAGCAGGCCCCGCCCTTTTTGTTTTGCTCCGGTGGATGGCAATGCGCGGTAATCATGAGGAGTAAGGACGTCTACTGCCTTGCCGATTACTCAAAATAATTGGGGGAGGGGTTAATAATCATATCCGCTATAGCAAAGGACATAAAGAGATGCCAACTTTGTTGACAAGCGAATGACGATTGGCTGCGAGTCAGCTACCAGCGTAAATAATCGATAAAGAAATGTCGTAAATTGGTGCCAAATGCCCAGATAACACCGCGTCTATTTTAATTAACTGCTTTGAGCAAACAGTAAAATGCTACTATCTAACTTGCACGTAAGAAAGCAGATTAACGGTTAAGGCTAAGAAGTGGCAGGTATGTCGGAAGCAACTAGGACTCGCACGCATGCGCCCGAGGTTAGGCAGCGCGCCGTCGAGGTCCTCCAAGAGGGGGTCGGTCATCGCGCCCTCGCCGCGGAGCTTGGCATTCCCCAGGCCACGGCTCGTCAGTGGGCCCGCGCGTATGCCGTGGGCGGTGCCGACGCCGTTCTCAACGCCGGTTCGCATCATCACACCTATTCGTACGAAGTTAAGCTCGCCGTGGTCAAGGACCGCTTGGAAAACGGCTTAACGGTTCGCGAGGCCATGATCAAGCACAAGATTCCCAGCGAGTCTTCGGTCAAGGCTTGGTGCCGCCAGTATCGCGAGAGCGGTGAGTCCGCGCTGGTTGATAAGCCGCGCGGTCGCAAGCCGCGCGTTAAAAAAGCGGAATAGCGAACGGGATGGTGCGCCCACAGGGGCGCATTTTTCTTGCCGCGCCAACTTTTTGGACCGTCGTGAGCCTACTGGAACATCCTCCAAAGTGGTTAATAAACCGCGCGCAGTGGCCCGTGCGCCCGCCGCCGCGATAGGGGGAGCGTCGCCTCTCTGCTCCAAAGCGGACAGACTCCTTACCCCGTACGCCTAAAACTCCCCAGTTGACCGAAAACCCGCCGTCGCTACTCCTCAACTGAGCTATAACGTTAAACAATTGCAGCGTTTTTGCATGGGGGAGTGATGGTATGACGCTACTGTATTTCCTTACCCTGTTTCCGCTGGTACCGGCGCTGGGCATGCTGCTCGCGCGCGGTGACCGCGCCCGCGATGCGGTAGGGCTTGTAGGCTCCGGCATTATTATGGCGGTGACAGTTGTAGTCGCCGTCATGTTTTTTGGCACGGGTCCTCAGAGCTTTGAGGTCGCCCCCGGCACCTCGCATGTGCTCTCGATCATCAGCTCCGTCATCGACGTAATTCTGTGCGCCGTCATCCTGTACAACGCGTTCAAATATAGGAACGCGCTTACCGGTGTGCTCGGCGTGGTGCAGCTGGTGGGCTCGCTCGCCTTTGCAGCTATGACGCTGCCCGCGACCGAAGCCGTCACGGCAACGCCGCTCTACCTGGATTACATGAGTGTGATCATGGTGCTTGCCGTCGGCATTGTCGGCAGCCTTATCTGCGTGTACGCCCTGGGCTACATGAAGGACTTCCAGGCCCACGACGAGCACGAGGCCGCGCTGCGCGGGCAGGCGGCGCCCGACCGACGCCCGCAGTTCCTGGCGCTTATGTTCCTGTTCCTCTCGGCCATGTTCGTCATCGTGACAAGCGACAACCTTGAGTGGCTGTTCTGTGGCTGGGAAATCACCACCGTGTGCTCGTTCCTCATGATTGGCTACACGCGCACGCCCGAGGCCATAAAAAACGCTTTCACCCAGATCATCCTCAACATGCTGGGCGGCATCGCGTTTTTGGCCGGACTCATATACCTGCACGTTAACGGCATGCCGCTGACCATCTCAGGCATGATCGAGCTTTCCGGCGCCGGAACCGCGCAATCCGCGCTGCTGGTCATGCCGGTCCTGTTGCTGTCGCTTGCCGCGCTCACCAAGGCCGCGCAGATGCCGTTCCACACTTGGCTGTTGGGTGCCATGGTTGCCCCCACGCCCACGAGCGCCCTGCTGCACTCGTCCACCATGGTCAAAGCCGGCGTGTTCCTGATGGTCAAGCTGAGCCCGCTCTATGCCATCTATCCCGTGACCGGCTTTATGGTCACGAGTGTGGGTGCCATCACGTTTTTGCTCGCTGCCCTCATGGCCATCTCGCAGAGCAACGCCAAACGCGTGCTCGCGTACTCCACCATCTCCAACTTGGGCCTTATCAGCGCCTGCCTGGGCGTCGGCGCGCCCGAGGCCGTGTGGGCCGCGATCTTCCTGATCCTGTTCCACACGGTGGCCAAGTCGCTGCTGTTCCTGTGCGTAGGCACGGCCGAGCATCATATCGGCAGCCGCAATATCGAGGACATGGACGGCATGTTCAGCCGCATGCCGCACCTGACGCGCCTGATGATGCTGGGCATTATGGGCATGTTCGTGGCCCCGTTTGGCATGCTCGTGTCCAAGTGGGGCGCCCTGGTGGCGTTTGCGCAGACCGGCAACGTGCTCATGATCATGGTGCTTGCCTTTGGCTCGGCCGCGACGTTCTTCTTCTGGGGCAAGTGGCTTGCCAAGCTTTCGGGCGTCGACCCCACGGCTCAAAACGTTGAGGTCAATGTCCATAAGACCGAATGGGTGGCCCTCAACACCATCGCCGCGCTGCTGATTCTGTGCTGCGTGGCGTTCCCGGTTATCTCGAGCGGTCTGGTGTCGCCTTACTTGGCCATGGTGTTTGGCCGCGTGCCGTACGTTATTGGCAAGGATGCCATGTATCTGATGGTGGTTATCGTGGCTTTTATCGCCGTGGTGCTGCTGACTTCATTCCGCGTGAGCAACAAACCGCACGTAAACGTATATCTTTCGGGCGTGGGAACCGACAATTACCGCCATTTCCGCGGCTCGATGGGACACGAGGTGAAGGCCGAAAAGCGCAATTGGTACTCGGAGGACGCCCTTGGCGAGAAGCGTATTGGCCCCGCGGGTAGCGTCGTGTGCTGCAGCATTATCTTGTTTGCGCTGCTGTGTTGCGCGTGGATTGGGCCCGAGAGACTTGCCATGAGTGCGCCCTCGGTGCTGCGCGGTAAGTATTTTGAAGGTTCGGGTGTCGTGGGCATATTTATTGGTACCGTGGCGTTTGCCTTGATTGCGCCGCTTGTGGGTGGCCTGATCGACGGCCTTGACCGCAAGCTTTCGGCCCGCATGCAGGGCCGTGTGGGCCCGCGCCTGCTGCAACCGTTCTACGACGTTGCCAAGCTGCTGCGCAAGGCTCCTGCCAGCGTAAACACCATGGACGATACCTATATGGCATGTGCGCTCATCTTTACCGTGGTAGGCGGCGGCATCTTTGTGTCGGGTTCCAACACGCTGCTGTGTGCTTTTATGGTGACGCTCGCCGCGATCTTTGTGGTGCTGGCGTCCGCCTCGACGCAAAGCCCGTTTGCGCAGGTCGGCGCCGATCGCGAGTTGCTGCAGGTTATGAGCTACGAGCCCGCCGTTCTGCTGATGAGCGTGGGCCTGTATCTCGCCACCGATAGCTTTGATTCCATCGCCGTGACCGGGCAGTCGGCGCCCATCATCGTGTACAGTGCGCCCATTTTCCTTGCGCTGCTCGCGGTGCTCACCATCAAGCTGCGTAAGTCGCCGTTTGACCTTTCGTACTCGCATCACGCGCATCAGGAGATTGTCCAGGGCGTCGCCACCGAGATGAGCGGCAGCACGCTGGCCAAGATGACCCTTATGCACTGGTGCGAGACCGTGCTGTTTTTGATGTGGGTGGGCATGTTCTTTGTTTGGGACAACCCGGTGAGCTGGGTGGTCGCCCTGGTCGTCATGGCCGCGACGTATTTTGTCGAGGTGCTGATCGACAACACCTTCGCCCGTAGCACCTGGCGCAGCTGCTTTAAGCTCGGCTGGGGCGTGGCGCTGGTGTTTGGCCTGCTCAACCTTATGCCCATCCTCGTCGACGTGTTTATTTAGGAGGCGGCATCCATGGATTATAAAATGTCGCGCTCGCCGTGGGTTATTCATTACGACGGCTCGAGCTGCAACGGATGCGATATCGAGGTGCTTGCTTCGCTCACGCCACTGTTCGACGCGGAGCGCTTTGGCGTGGTCAACACCGGCAACCCCAAGCATGCGGATATCTTTTTGGTGACGGGGTCGGTCAATGCCCAGAACCTGCCCGTCGTGCGCCAGATCTACAACCAGATGCTCGAGCCCAAGTGCGTGGTGGCCTGCGGCATCTGCGCGTGTTCGGGCGGCGTATTCCGCGATGCCTATAACGTGATCGGCGGCGTGGACCGCGCAATCCCCGTGGACGTGTACGCGCCCGGGTGTGCCATTCGCCCCGAGACCATGATCGATGCCATCGTGGAGGCGTGCGGCATCCTGGACCAGAAGGAGGCCGTGATGCGCGCCGGCGGCGATCCGCTTACCGTGGGCGGTGCCGCTACCTGGGACGGTGGTGTTGAGCTGGGCGAGGACGGGTTTGTGGCCGCGGCTGAGGCCGGCGACGCGCCCGCCGCTGGCGACGCACCTGCTGGGACACCCGCCGCTGCAAAGGAGGCCGAGTAATGCAAAAGGCTATCTATACCACCGTTGGGATCGACGAGCTCCTGTCGCATGTCCAGGCGCTCAAGGGCGTCGGCGCGCGCTTTGTGCAAATGCACACCGAGCGCAACGTCGACGACGGCTCGTATCGCTTGGTCTATACGTTTATCAACGTTCACGCTGCTCAGGAACATATTGCGCAGGACGGCAGCTATGCGATCGAGAATCTGGTGGTTGAGGGCATCGACCAGTACCAGGAGATTCCGTCCATCAGCTCGTATTACCCCGCGGTGTTCCCATTTGAAAATGAGGCCCACGACCTGTTTGGTCTTGCCATTACCGATATGCAGATCGACTTTAAGGGCTTTTTCTACCAGGTTTCGACTGCCGAGCCCATGAGCGTTATCACGCCCGAGGTGAAGGCCGCGCGCGAGAAGGCCATGAAGGTCCGCGCGGCTGCCGAGGCCAAGGCGCGCAAGGCCGCTGCCGAGAAGGCCGCCGCGGCTGCGGCTGCTGCAGGGGAGGGCGTTGCGGGCGCCGGCGATGCCGCGGGCGCCGCTGCTCAGCCCGCTGCGGCTGCCGGCTCCGATACTCAGCACGATGGGGCTGCTGCGAAGGCGGCGCTCAAGGCCGCCGAGATGGAGGCAAAGCTCGCCGCCATGGATCCCGAGAAAGCGGCCAAGGTCCGCGCGGCGCTTGCCGCCAAGGCCGCCCGCGACAAGCAGAAAAAGGAGGCGTAAGGTCCATGGCACATCGCTCCGTTATTCCGTTTGGCCCGCAGCACCCGGTGCTGCCCGAGCCGCTTCATCTGGACCTGGTGATCGAAGACGACCGCGTCATCGAGGCAATTCCGCAGATCGGCTTTGTGCACCGCGGACTCGAGAAGCTCACCGAAAAGCGCGACATGCATCAGTTTGGCTACATCGCCGAGCGCATCTGCGGCATCTGCGCCGTGGGCCATAGCTGCGGCTACGCCAGCGCCTGCGAGCGTATGCTCGGCATCGAGGTGCCTGGTCGCGTGCAGTATATCCGCACCATTCTGCATGAGCTTTCGCGCATTCATTCGCATCTGCTGTGGTTGGGTCTGCTTGCCGATGCCTTTGGTTTTGAGGCGCTGTTCTATCGTTCGTGGACCCTGCGCGAGCAGATTCTCAAGATCTTTGAGAGCACTTGCGGCGGCCGCGTGATTTTGTCGATCAACGAAATCGGCGGCCTTAAACACGACATTGAGGACTCTGAGCTGGCGGGCATTGTCCAGGCGCTCGATGCCATGCGCCCCGACTACGAGGCCCTGGTGCATACGTTTTTGGACGACAATAGCTGCGGCGAGCGCCTGCATGGCGTGGGCGTGATCAGCAAGAAGGACGCGCTGGAGCTTTCGATGGTCGGCCCGTTTGGGCGCGCCTCGGGCGTGGACTACGACGTGCGCATGTTCGGCGACGGTGCCTATGCGGACCTGGCTGCGTTTGAGCCCATCGTTGCTACCGATGGCGATTGCTATGCCCGCTGCCAGGTGCGTTGCGCCGAGGTCACGCAGGCCATGGACATCATCAAGGAGCTTGTGGGCAAGATTCCGCACGACGGGATCGGCGGGCGCGCCAAGCTTACGCCGGCCGACGGCGCACGCGGCGAGGTTGTGATTGAGCAGCCGCGCGGCGAGGCGTATTACTATGTGCGCGGCAACGGCACCAAGAACTTGGACCGTTTTCGCGTGCGCACGCCGACGTCGCAAAATCTGGCGGGTCTGACGCATGCGCTGCAGGGCGTGCTCATTGCCAACGTGCCCATGATTATCCTGACCATCGACCCCTGTATTAGCTGCACGGAAAGGTAGGCGCGGCATGAGTTTGCTGACATTTGCCAAGACGGCCTTGGGTTCTATGGTCAAGCAGCCGGTAACGGTGTGCTATCCGCAGGAGAAGCTCGCGGCACCCGAGCGCCTGCGCGGGCATATCGTCAACGATATGGACGTGTGCATCTGCTGCGGCATGTGCGCGCGCCGTTGCCCGGCGGGTGCACTTGCGGTCGATCGCAAGGGCGGAATGTGGTCGATTGACCCGTATGCCTGCGTGGTGTGCGGTGAGTGCATCGAGAGCTGCCCCAAGCACTGCCTGACTATGGACACCGCCCGCACTCCAGTCGCAGCGGACAAGACTCCCACGGTGGAAACCAAACCGGAATAGGGCTGGGATAGGGGCCGATGGGGCAAATGCCCCACCGGCCCCGCGCTTAAACGAGCGGTGGAGCCGCCGCGAACAAAACTATGCCGGATTACGGGGCTGGATAGCGAACCTCCGACCATACAGAAAATCGCAAAAACAAAACCTCAGGTAATTAGCCTGCCGTTTTTCAAAAAATGGTGGTATGGATAAGGGCCCCGACATTAGCCCCGTAATCCGGCATAGTTTTGAAATACCACCATATCCGTAGCATCCCTTGATCTCCCGTGGACAGAGGGAAACGGATCATTTTGGCCTTGCGAGGGCTGCCGCGTGACCCGTCTGCCACGAAATGGGCCCATCTACTACGTTTAGGCCGCTACCCTCAACCATAACGAACAACGCAAAAACAAAACCGCAGGTAAAATGCCTGCGGTTTTTCATGAAATGCGGCTATGGTCAGGGGTATCGGGTCAAACGTAGTAGATGGGCCAGTTTTGAGGCGAGCACCACCAATTGATCCCCCGGGGACGGAGGAAAACGGGTCATTTTTGCCTGATGGCTCGAGTCGCACCCGTTTTCCTGCGAAAACGCCGTGTCTCAACTTTGGTGAGACATTTGTCTCACGCCCAAAACACAATCTGGAACATGTGTCACCTGCCCTAATTGTGTCTCATTCCGTAACTTTAGGCTGATGCAAGGTCTGAGACCGCGAGAAGGGAGACGTGATGAGTAAGTACACGAGGGGTCTCTTGGCGGTGATACTTGCCGTAGTGCTTGTGTTGCCGGCTGCAGCATTTGCCATGCTGCCCGAGGCCAACGCCAGGTCCAGCACCGGAATGGACGGGCCGACAGTAAGCGGAACGGTCGTCGACCCCGACACCAGCGGACGCTGGGAAATCTGGGCGGCCGGTCACAACGGTAACAAAGTAACGACTCAAAACGTCGGCCGAATCTGGACCGACAAGACGGTCAAGAAAGCCGGAGAAAACGAAGCGTCAGATTTTGTGACTACGCTTTCGGCGATGTCCTCGACGTCTAATTCAACCGTAACGGTTACCACGCCACTCGACATCGTGATGGTGCTGGACGCCTCTGGCTCGATGGATGATCATATGGGCGGTATAGACTCACCTAAGCGTATCGATGCGTTGAAGAACGCTGCGAATAGCTTTATCGATACCATTGCCAAGCAAAACGAGGGCATCGAGGGCGTCAATAGGCAGCATAGGGTTGCCATTGTTAAGTTTGCGGGCAAGAAGTCCAACGATATCGGCAACAATATGTATCGCGACGGAGGGTACTCCTACAATTACACCCAGGTTATGAAAGAATTGACCTACTGTTCCGGCAGCAATGCGGATGATCTCAAGAAGAATACAATTAATCAAATTCAGCCTGCCGGCGCCACGCGCGCCGACTATGGCCTAGAGCTGGCCGAGGGAATCACTATCACTTCTGGCCGCAAAGACGCCAAGAAGATTATTGTGTTCTTTACCGACGGTACGCCAACAAAGCAAAATAAATTCGATGCGGGTGTCGCCAACGCTGCCGTGACAGCTGCTAAGAACATGAAGGACAGCAAGGCCACCGTTTATACTATCGGCATCTTTGATGGCGCGGACCCCAGCGCTGGTATCCAGGATTCGGGAAAAAGCCAAAAAGAGAACAAGTTCATGCACGCCGTTTCGAGCAACTACCCCAATGCCACGGCATGGGATACTCATGGTGCACGCGCGGAAAACTCCGACTACTACAAGTCGGCGACCAATGCCGAAGAGCTCAAGAAGGTCTTCGACGACATCTCGCAGGCCATCACATCGGAGGCGCCTTATCCGACCGAAATCCATAAGGGATATGACAAGACCAAGTCTGGCTACATCACGTTTACCGACGAGCTGGGCGACTTTATGCAGGTCGATGGATTTACCGAAGTCGTCATCAACGGCACGCCGTTTACCGAGGCGAGCAAGACGTTCAATGAAGAAACCAATACCGACACATATGAGTTCACCGGCAAGGCAAAAGACCTGCTCATTACCGTGCAGCGTGCCGGCGATGACAATCCCCAGAAGGGCGATATCGTAACGGTTAACATTCCTGCATCGTTGATTCCGCTGAGCCACTTTAAGACCGTAGACGGCAAGCTTTCGGTCGACAGCGTTAAGCCCATCCAGGTGAAGTATGCTTCGAGCGTGAAGAGTGTTGCGCTCGACAACCTATTTACGCCTGAGAAGGTCACGGGGCTCAAGACTTACATCGAAAAGAATACGACCGTTGCCGACGATGACAGCAAGACCGTGAGCTTCTACGCAAACAAGTGGAAGACCGGTGCGTTGGGTGATACGGTTGCGACCTTTGAGCCGGCCGATACCAACCGCTACTACTACTTCCAGAAGCAGACTCCCATTTACACCGATAAGGAATGCACGCAGCCTGCAAAGATTTCACTGGCAGAAAAAGGCACCTATTACTACAAGGATGAGTTTGAGGAGCAGGGCGAGAACAACGAGGCCAAGTCCGCCACTGCCGTCATCGAGTTTATCGGCGGCGACGCTGCGAAGTTTGACGGCGCCATAGTTCGCGACAAGGACGATAACCTTTCGTTTAGCGTGGGAACCGCGCGCCTGGCCTTTATCGACGAGCTCCACACCACCAAGGAGGGTGTGGGCGGCAACTTGACCGAGACCGCGCTCGACGTGCTCAACCCCAGGTGGAACAACGTGTCCGCCAAGGCGGGTGCTACGCATGTCAATTCCTACTTGGGCAACAACGGCAAGATCAGCTATAAGTACGACATGACGCCGGCAAAGGTTGACACCAAGGCTAGCTTTGGCCTGACCAAGGTGCTCGAGGGTCGCGAGTGGACGAAAGAGGACAAGTTTGAGTTTGGTCTGACGTCCGAGAACGGTGCCCCGATGCCGAAGTCCACGACCGCGGTCGCGACCCAGGGCAACAAAGCCATCGATTTCGGCGAGATTACCTACACCGAGCCCGGCACGTACGTTTATAAGGTCAGCGAGAAGAACGCCGGCCAAACTATCGATGGCATCACTTACAGTGGGAATGTCGCGGAGATTACCGTGACGGTAACGCCCAACAAGAAGGGTGAGCTCAGCGCTGACGTACAGGTGACTTCGGGCGAGACTGAGTTCAAGAACACCTACGCTGCAAATTCCGTCGATTCAAGCGTCACCGACAAGATCAAGGTGACCAAGGTCCTGACCGGACGCGACCTCAAGGCCGGCGAGTTCAGCTTTGAGCTGCGCGAGGGTCTCGGCGAAGACGCGAAGGTTATCGAGACCGTCAAGAATGACGCCAACGGCAACGTTACGTTCAAGGCTATCAAGTACACCGAGATCGGTCAGCACATCTACACGCTGCACGAGGTCAAGGGCAATGCCGGCGGCATCACCTACGATGGCACGACCTACACCATCGTGACGACCATCAGCGATAACAACAAGGGCCAGCTGGTGGCTACGCACGAGCTGCAGGGCGCCGCCGAGGACGTTAAGAGCATTAAGTTCGAGAACTCCTACACCGCCACGCCCGTCGCGGCATCGCTCGTGGGTAAGAAGAACCTGCAGGTTCCTGATGGCTTGACCCCGGCCGATATTGCCGGCAAGTTCACCTTTACCGTGACCGGTGAAGAGGGCGCACCCATGCCCGCGAACGCGAGCGTGACCAATGATGCCAAGGGCAAGGTCGACTTTGGCAAGATCACCTTTACGCTCGACGACCTTAACAAGGCCCTGGGCGAGAAGCCCGAGAAGCGCGAGCACACCTTTACCTACACCGTGACCGAGTCTGGCGAGGTCGCTGGCGTGACCAACGACGCTAACGCCACGCGCAAGGTTTCCTACACCGTGACCGATGACGGCAAGGGTAATCTGAGCGTATCCCACAAGCCGGACGGCGATGCGGCATTTGCGTTCACCAATACCTATAACGTGAAGTCTGTCGAGACGAGCGTCACCGAACAGATTACCGCGACCAAGTTCCTGACCGGCCGCGACATGGCTGAGGGCGAGTTCTCCTTCGAGCTCGTCGAGGGCGGGGACAAGGACGCCAAGGTCGTCGCCACCGGCAAGAACGCCGCCGACGGCACGATTACGATGAGCCCCGTGAAGTACGAAAAGGCCGGAACGCACACCTACACGCTGCGCGAGGTCAACGGTGGAACCACTAGCAAGGGCATTACCTACAGTGACGCCAAGTTCACCATCGAGACGACCATCACCGATAACGGCGACGGCACGCTCAGCGCCCAGCATGTTCTGAAGAACGCCGAGGCTGCAATCTTCAAGAACACCTACAGCGTGACCCCGCTCGACACTGAGCTCGACTTTGGCCTGAGCAAGGCCATTGACGGTCGCGACTGGACGGATGGGGACGAGTTCAGCTTTACCATCACCGCCCCCGAAGGCACCCCGCTGCCCGATCCCGCAACCGTAACCGTGAGCAAGAGGGACGCGAAGGACGGCATCGCCGCCATCAAGTTCGGTAAGATCCACTACGCCGCTGCCGGAACCTATAAGTACGAGATTCGCGAGAACGCGGGCAGCACGGTCGGCATGACGTATGACGCGCATGTCGCAACCGCCGAAGTGACCGTGACCGAGGACAGCGATGGCACCCTGACCGCCAACGTCACTAAGAAGGAAAACGGACGCTTTACCAACACGTACCGCACTGAGCTCGATTACGCCGCGGCCGGCGGCCTCAAGCTCAGCAAGACCCTCTACGGACGCCCCATGACCGAGGGCCAGTTCACCTTTACCGTGACGCCCGCCGACGATGGTTCGGCTAGCGCACTTGGCCTGCTGCCCGGGGCCAACAACTATGAGTCCCCCGCAACGATAGAGGGAACAGTCGGCCAGATTGACATTCTGGCGGGCCATGAGGTCAAATTTACGCAGGCTGATGCCGGCAAGACCTTTACATACACCGTTGCCGAGAAGAATGACGGCCAGCCGGGTTACACCTACGACGACGCTGTCCGCACCGTGACGATCGCCATCGCCGACGACACCGCCGGCACGCTCACCGCCACGACGACCGTCTCCGGCGGTTCCGAGGGCACGCTGGTGACCGAGTACAAGACCGGCGCGGCCGCGGTCGAGAGCGCCGTGGTCCCGTTCGTCAACAGCTATAGCGCTACGACCAACACGCCTGGTGGCACCGCTGCTCAGGTCGTTGCCGCCAAGACCCTGACCGGTCGCCCGATGGTTGACGGCGAGTTCTGGTTCGGTATCGCCTATCAGGGTGAGCTTGTGGGTTATGAAAATCTCAAGCCCAATATCGGTGGGCACGTGAGCTTTGATGCGCTGCACTACGACACCAAGATGCTTGCCGATCTTGAGTCTGCCGGGCTTGCCCATCGTACCGACAAGGACGGTAAGCTTGCTTGGACCATTAACTACACGGCCTACGAAGCTATACACGGGCTGCCGAACGGCGTTTCTGCTACAACGTGGTACTTTGGCTTTAAGGTTATCGTCGTCGATAACGGTGACGGTACCCTGACGGCAACGGTCGACTACGGTGGCATCGAGCCCTTGTTCGAGAACGTCTACGGCGCCGATGCCGTTGACGCCGCGCTTGCCGGCACCAAGAAGCTCCAGGCTGCCGAGGGCCTGACCCCGGCCGACATCACGGGTAAGTTTACCTTTACCGTGGCCGCCGATGAGGCGGGTGCCCCGATGCCCGAGCGCACGACCGCAACCAACGACGCGGCCGGCAACGTGGACTTTGGCAAGATCCACTTTACGCTCGAGGACCTCAACCGCGCCCTGGGCGTGACGGACGATGCGACCGATAAGGCCGAGGCAGACGAGGCCGACGAGGCAGAGGCTGAAGAGGCCAACGCCGACGCTGATGCCAACGCCGACGAGCCCAGCGACGAGTCCGAGCCCGCAGGTCCCGCTGCCCCGCGCTCGCACACCTTTACCTACACGGTGACCGAGTCCGGCACCGCCCCTGGCGTGACTAACGACGCCAATACCGCGCGCAAGGTTTCCTACACCGTGACTGACGACGGCGCTGGGCACCTGAGCGTCAAGCGCGACGGCGGCGACGGTGCGGACTTTACGTTCACCAACACGTACAGCGTGACGCCTACCGATTCTTCCGTGACCGATCAGGTCACGACCGTCAAGCGTCTGACCGGACGTGATCTTGCAGCTGGCGAGTTCACGTTTGAGCTGCTCGAGGACGGCGTGACTGTCGCTAGCGGCACCAACGACGCTAACGGCACCGTTACGCTGAGCCCGATCCGCTACGAGGCACCCGGCACGCACATGTACACGCTGCGCGAGGCTTGCCCCAACGCGCTCGGCCTGTACAAGGGCGTCACCTATGACGGTACGACCTACACCGTCGTGACCACCGTCTCCGACAATGGTGACGGCACGCTGACCGCGACGCACAAGCTCGAGGGAACCACCGAGTCGGCTGGCTTTACCAACAAGTATCACGCCATGCCCACGCAGGTTTCCATCGGCGCCATCAAGGTGCTCGAGGGACGCGAGCTCAAGAAGGACGAGTTTAGCTTTAAGCTCGTTGGCGAGGACATCGAGTCCACCGTCACCAACGATGCCGACGGCAAGATTAACTTCGACAAGTTCGAGTACGACGAGCCTGGTACGTACGTCTACACCATCAGCGAGGTCAAGGGCGACGAGGCCGGTATGACCTACGACAAGTCCGTCTTTACCGCGACCGTCAACGTGGTCGACGACGGCGAGGGCAACCTCAAGGCGAACGTCACCTTTACCAAGGGCGACAAGAGCGTCGAGGGTATCGTGTTCAACAACACGTACAAGAAGCCCGAGACGCCCGTGCCGACGCCCGATCCCGGCACGCCCAAGACCGTGACGAACATCGTCAAGACGGTCAAGGGTTTCCTGCCCACCACGGGTGACCAGCAGGCCGCCGCACTGCTCATGGCATTTGTTATTGCCATGGCCGGCGTCGGAGCCCTGGTCTGGGGTATCCGTAAGCGCTAGGCACGCTGGCAGCGCCCGGGGCCAAAAGGCCCCGGGCGGCCGGCGGGGAGCCAGAACATAGCCCCACCCCCACCCCCAGCCGCCACGGAGACGTCTCCCTTCTCCGTGGCGGCACTTTTGTGCGCAGGGGAGGAAGGGCCGCCACGAAATCGGCCCATCTACTACGTTTATCCCCTTACCCCCAACCATGCCAAAAAACGCGAAAACAAAACCGCAGGTAGAACGCCTGCGGTTTTCTGGAAAACAGGGGTATGGTCGGGGGTATCGAGTCAAACGTAGTAGATGGGCCGATTTCGTGGTTGGCGCCGCCAAATGATCCCCCGGGGACGGAGGAAAACGGATCATTTTTGGCCCCACGCGGCTGGTGGGTGCGTTCGCGCAGGACCGTTCAAACAAAACTATGCCGTTTTCGGGGCTAAACTCAGGACTCCCATCCATACCCGCGTTTTCTGCAAAATGACGGCTCGTCTACCTGCGGTTTTATTTTCACGAATATCGGCATGGTTGGGGACTCGTGACTCAGCCCCGGAAACCGGCATAGTTTTGAAATGGCATTAAATCGGTGGCAGCCATTTTGCTATGCCGGAGCGGTTGATCGTCGGGCAACTACCCTCGCAGGTAGGCGATGGCGATCTGCGTGCGGTTGCGCAGGCCCATCTTTGCCAGGATCGAGCTGATGTGGTTGCGTACGGTGCCTTCGCCCATATAGGCGGTGGCGGCAATCTCCTTGTTGTCGAGGCCGCGGGCGATGAGCTCGGCGACTTCGAACTCGCGGTCGGTTAGGCTGGCGAAGGCCGCGGGCCGGCGGGTCGTGCCGGCATCGACGCCCGTCCCATCAAAGTTGATATCTTCGATCGCCTTACCCTCGAGCACGCGTTTGCCGTCCATGACTTGCGCCAACGCCGGAGGAATGACGGCGACATCGGTTTTAATCAGGTAGCCGCGGGCGCCCAGTTTGAGCGCCGACACAATGTACTCGTCATCCGAGAATGTCGTCAGAAACACCACGCGCGCCGAAGGGTCGCGCTCAAGGATTTCGCGCGCCGCCGAAAGGCCGTCGCGCCCCGGCATCTGAATGTCGAGCAGCGCGATATCGGGCGCGTGCTCGGCGTAGAGCGCCACCGCGTCGTTGCCGTCGGCTCCGGTGCCCACCACTTCGATCTGCGGCTGGGCGCCCAGGATAATCTTGAGCGAATCGACTACCAAGCGGTCGTCGTCGACAACTATGAGCCTCATCGGGCGTCATCTCCTTGCTGTTTGGGGACGGTGGCAAACACGCGCCAGCCGGGGGCGCCGGCGCGCAGGCCGGCGGTGAAGGTTCCGCCAAGCGCCTCGACGCGCTCGCGCATGGAGACGAGCCCCATGCCTTCTGCGACGTTGCTGCTGCTCGCCGGGGTCGCGTCTGCGCCATCATCGGTAACGATGAGCTGGTAAAACGACGGATGCTCCATGCACCGCACGGTAATGGTTTTGGCATGGGCGTGGCGCATGGCGTTGGAAAGCGCCTCGCGCAGCACCGCCGCAAAGCAGTTGGCGACGTTGGCGGGCGCATGCTCGGTCAAAACCTCAAGCTCAATCTGCGGACCGCTGTCCGAGCGTGCGCCTTCAACGATGCGTTCGAGCTGCACGGAGAGGTTGGTTGCATTGTCGTTGAGCGCGTGGACGCTGGCGCGCACGAGCTGGAGCGCCTCGTCAACGGTGTATTTGACGTCGGCGAAATCGGCGGCAACGCCGGGCTCGTTGGCATGGACCACGCGCAGGGCTTCGGTTTGAAGCGAAGCGCGCGTGAGCTGGTGGCCCACGTTATCGTGGATTTCGCGCGCGATGCGGGCGCGTTCGGCGAGCGTCGCGAGCTCGACTTCGTAGTCCTGGCGGTCGGCGAGGTCGCGGTTGCGTGCCTCGAGTGCCAGGGCGCGTTCTTGCAGCTTGTCGCGGGTGCGACGCATGCGTTCCTGTTCGCGCTCCAGCTGCGCGGTGCGCAGCGACAGCAACGTGGCGGCGACCGAAAGGATGGCGGTCAGCAGGAGCGTTCGGGCGGTGAGCGCGTCGGTGCGAAGGTCCGCGACGAGCGCAAAGACAAAGGTGGCGCCAATGCCCAGCGCGGCCCAGGCGTGCTCACGGCGCGCCCGCCGCGCGATGTCATAGAGGGCGAGAGGCGCAAACGGCACAAACGGCGGCACGAAAACGGCCGCGATGACGTAAGCGCAGCTCGCGGTCTCGCTCGCGCGCCGGGCGCTTTTCCCCTGCGCGAGCTCAGCCAGCGAGGTGGCAATAACGCCAAGGCAAAACGCCGCGACCAGGCGAGCATCCACAGCAAGGCCCGTGGCGGCTGCGATGCAGCACGCCAGCACGATCGATTTGTCGAATAGCCTGTTCATACGGGTATTGTACGCGATGCCGCGCACGGGGGAGGCGCCACTCAGAGCAAGCGTGACATTCCTCCCACGCGGCGGGGCGGTCGCGTCAGCAGGCCACGCGACCAAGCCCCGCACTCGTGACAAAGCTCACTGGTGCGCGCCGGCGGTTCCTGCGATGATGCAATCGTACCGGGCCGCAATCAACAGAAGGGCCGCCTCATGACAGACATCGTCCACGTCGAAAATCTCGTCAAGCGCTACGACGATCTTATCGCGCTCGACCACTTTAACCTGTGCATCGCCCCTGGCGAGATCTTTGGCCTGCTGGGCCCCAACGGCTCGGGCAAGACCACGTCCATCAACTGCATCCTGCAGCTGCTCGCCTACGACAAGGGCACCATCGAGCTATTCGGCGAGCGCATGACGCCCGCCCGCTACGACCTCAAGCGCCGCATCGGTGTGGTGCCGCAGCAGGTGGCGGTGTTCGACGAGCTCACCGTGCGCGAGAACATCGACTATTTCTGCAGTCTCTACGTCAACGACCGCAAGCGCCGCCGCGCGCTGGTGGACGAGGCGATCGACTTTGTCGGCCTGGGCGACTTTACCAAGTTCCGCCCCGGCAAGCTCTCGGGCGGCCTGGCGCGTCGTCTCAACATTGCCTGCGGCATCGCGCACAAGCCCGAGCTCATCTTTTTTGACGAACCCACGGTGGCGGTCGACCCGCAAAGCCGCAACGCCATCCTGGAGGGCATCTGCCGCCTGCGCGACGAGGGCGCCACGGTGGTGTATACCAGCCATTACATGGAGGAAGTCGAGCAGATCTGCAGCCGCATCATGATCATGGACGGCGGCCGCGTGCTGGCGCAGGGCACTAACGACGAGCTCAAGCGCATGATTCAGATGGGCGAGAAGATTGTAATCGAGGTCGGCGAGGTTCCGAGTGCGGCGCTCGGTGCCGTCGCAAGCCTGCCGCACGTTCTGGACCTTTCGGCAACGGCGGGACAGCTCACGTTTTCGTGCGAAGCGAGCCCGCACAACCTGACGGACATTCTCGATGCGCTGCGCTCGCATGACGTGCCGCTCGGCCGCATCTATTCCGAACCGCCGACCCTCAACGACGTGTTCCTCGAGATCACCGGCCGCGAGCTGCGCGACTAGGGGGCGGCCATGTTCAACACCATCATCACCACGGTCAAGACGCTGCTGCGCCGGCCGAGCACGTGGGTCTGGGGCGCTCTCTTTCCTATTGCGCTTTCCACGATGTTCATGTTTATGTTTGCGAACCTCAGCTCCGACGGCACGGTCGACCCGGTGCCGGTTGCCGTCGTGGCGGACGAGGCCTGGGATGCCTCGACCTTTAAGGACGTGGCAGCTTCGCTTGCCAAGGCAAGCGACGATCAGCTGCTCGATGTGAGCGAGTACGAAGACTTGGCTGTCGCGCGCAAAGCACTCAAGGCCGGCGAGGTCGCGGGCATCTATACGGTTGATGCCGCGGGCACGCCCAGGCTCACGCTGCTGTCGAGTTACGACAGCTCGCGCGCCTCGTCGGTGCTCACCGACCGCAGCATCCTTGAAACGGCGGCAAGCTCGTATACGCAAAATGTCGAGCTCATGCGCCAGATTGCCCAGGACAACCCGGCGACGCTCGCCGATCCGGCGGCGGTTGCGCACGCCCTGTCGCTCGAGGGCGGAACCCGCCGCGTGAGCCTGACTCGTGCCACGCCCGATGGCACGGTCATCTACTACTACGCGCTCTTTGGCCTGGTCGCGATGATGTCTGCCGAGTTTGCCGCCTTGAGCGTCGTCGATTTGCAGCCTAATCTGTCGGGCCTTGGCGCGCGCCGCTGCGTGGGCGGTCTTTCCAAGACGGCGTCGCTGGCCGGCATTTTTGTCGGCTCGTGGCTGGTTTCCTTTGCATCGATGGCGGTTGCGATCGGCTACGTGCGCCTGGTCGTGGGCGTCGACTTTGGCGGGCGCGAGGGGTTGTGCCTGCTGGGCGGGGCTGCATCCGCGCTTGCCGCCACGGGCCTGGGGCTTTTTGTGGGCACGCTTCCCGTTAAGGGCGGCAAGGCATCCAAGTCGGGCATCCTCACGGGCTTTGCCACCACGTGCGCCCTGTTCGCCGGCCTCTACGGCGAGCCGGCGATGGCGCTTGCCGACGACGTCGCCCGCGCTTGTCCGGTCGAGTGCTGGCTCAACCCCGTCAAGCTCATCTGCGACATGTTCAATCGCCTGTATTTCTTTGAGGACCTGGGGCCCTTCGCTGTTCGCGCCGGCGCGCTCGTCCTGATGGCCCTGGTGTTTGTCGCCGCCGCTACGCTGATCTTTGGAAGGAGCCGCTATGAGCACCTTTAAGACCGCGCTTCGCATGGCGCTGGCGCACCCGTTTTACCTGCTCATCTATACGGTGTTCATCTCGCTCATGGGCGTATTCATCGCGGCTTCGGTGAGCTGGAACTCGTCGCAGCTTACCGAGTACAAGCCCTACGACACCAACGTGATCGTGGTCGACCGCGACAATAGCGACCTTTCGCGGGCACTTACCAAGCACCTGGGCTCACGCTTTGACCTGGTCACGGGCGTCGGCGACGACACGTACGACCTTGCGGATGCGCTCGCCAAGAGCAACAGCGCCAAGGGCAGCGCCGATTGCGTGTTCTTTATCCCGGAGGGGTTTGAGGACGATCTTGTTGCAGCCGCCCGCGCGGGGGAGGCCCTGCCCAAACTCGACGTGACGTACGGCTCCGGCACCATGGCGGCAGCGCTTTCGTCTGCCGAGGCCTCGCGCTGGATCTCGCTTGCGGGTGCTGCGGCGGCACTTGAGCCAGCTGCTTCCGACAGCGATGTCGCCAAAGCTGCCGAGCATGCCGCTGCAAAGCGCGCGGAGGTCCAGATCGAACAGGTCAAGGTCGACTCGACTGCCGCCGCCACGCTCGAATCGTACTTCAATTTTGGCGCGTACGCGATCATCTCGTCGGTCATCGTGTCGGTGGGATTGGTGTTCTCGGGCATGAATGAGCCCGAGCGCGTGCGTCGTATGGATGCCGGCCCAATCCCCGAGCGCCAGCGTTCGCTCGCTGTGTTCGCGGCCGCCGCCGTGCTCACCGTCTGCATCTGGCTCGTGTCGAGCATGATGGGCGTCGTGGGCTTTGCCAGCGCGGTTGCCGAGGTCGGCGTGGGTCGCGTGTGCCTGGCGCTGGCGGCAACGTTTGCCCTGGCGTGCACGCCGCTGGCCGTTGGCTTTACGCTGTCGAGCCTGGGCGCGCGCGAGGAGCTGCTCAACGGTGTGGGCAACCTGCTCGGCATGCTCATGACGTTTTTGGGCGGCGCCTGGATGCCGCTGTCGCTCATGGGCTCGGCCGTGCAGACGGTGGCGCACTTTGTGCCGACGTATTGGGTGAACGACGCGATCGGCAAGGCGCTCGCCGCGGACCTGACGTCCACCGTGCTGGGCGACATCGCCTGCGATCTGGGCGTCACGGTGCTCTTTGCCGCGGCCATCGCCGCCGTAGGCCTAGCCCTCGCGCACAACAAATCCCACGCCTAGCCACCTAGTCATTGGGTGTTCCTATAGTTTTGTCAACCGTCGGGGCTACTCC